>NZ_JAQQLA010000012.1 GCF_028548395.1 Vogesella indigofera
TCCTAAGAATCATTGCAGTGCAAGTATTTGGCTTGGCCAGACACTTACACCTATCGGTTATTCGTTCTGTTAAAGAGCAGTGCTGAACCGCGTTTCGTTTGCGGCGTCAGCTGAGGAGGAGAACTATAGCGAAGCCGACCACCCGCGTCAACACCCCAAAGCGCACTTTCCAGCACCAAATCGGCAACCCGTTGATTTCACAGCCACCACACCACCAAGAAAAATGAAAAAGGTTGGCCGCAAGCACTGCGGCCAACCTTGGCGAGTCAAAAAATGATGAATCACGGAGAGCGACGACGGCGCGGAGGACGCTTTGCTGCAACCGGATCCGGAGTCGACTCAACCGCTGGCGTTGAGACCGGCGCAGGGGTGTCCGCTGGCAGAGCCACACCGGCCACCACCACTTCCGGCGCAACAGCTGGCTTTGCCCGACGATTGCGTGCCGGTTGACGACGAGCCGGCACCGGAGGCGGCAACTCAGTCGGCACCACTTCTTCCGCAAGCGGAGGCACGTCCTCTACCACCGCCGCAGCTGCGAGCGGTTTTGCTTTCAAGCGACTGCGCGACGGCTTACGCTTGGCCGGTGTCTTTTCCTCACCACCAACCGGTACGCCACGGGTTGCCAGCGCAAACTCGACCTGTACCGTCTCCAGGTTCGCCCGCACCACCCGCACCTGCACCGCATCCCCTAGCCGGTATTGCAGCCCGCTCTTTTCGCCAACAATGGCTTGCTGTTCTTTCTTGAAGTGGAAGTAGTCCTTACCCAGCTCGGAAATGTGCAACAGACCCTCGACATAAAGATCATCCAGCAATACGAAGACGCCAAAGCCGGTCACCGCACTGATCTTGCCGCTGAATACTTCGCCCACCTTGTCCTGCATATAGTAGGTTTTCAGCCAGGCCTGCACTTCGCGACTGGCATCATCGGCGCGGCGCTCCGTCATCGAGCAATGCTCTCCCAACGCCAACCACTTGCCCGGTTTGTACTTGCCACCGGCCAGCACTGCCTTGATGGCACGATGTACCAGCAAATCGGGATAGCGGCGGATCGGGGAGGTGAAGTGGGTATAGGCGTCGTAAGCCAGACCGAAGTGGCCGACATTGTCCGGTGCGTACACCGCCTGCTGCATCGAACGCAGCATCATGGTCTGCACCACCGGCGCATCCGGACGCACGGCGACTTTTTCCGCCAGCTCGGCATAGTCCTTGGGCGTCGGCTTGTCTTCGCCCCCCAGCGCCAACCCCAGCAGACGCAAATAATTGCGCAGATTGAGCAGTTTTTCCGGCGTCGGCCCCTCATGAATGCGGAACAGGCACTTGTGCCGGTTCTTGAGCAGGATGTCAGCCGCACAAACGTTGGCCGCAAGCATGCACTCCTCGATCAGACGGTGGGCATCATTACGCGTCACCGGCACGATCTTGTCGATCTTGCCGTGCTCGTTGAACACCATCTGCGTCTCGACACTTTCAAACTCGATGGCACCACGGCGGGTACGCGCGGCCAACAACACCTGGAACAGCTGATGCAGGGTCTGCAATTGCGGCAACAACGGACTGTCACTGCCCTGCTGCAGCCAATCCCACACTTGGGTGTAAGTCAGCCGCGCCTTGGAGTTCATCACCGCCGGGTAGAAGCGATAACCCTTGATCTTGCCTTTCGCCGAAATCTGCATGTCGGCCACCATGCACAGACGATCGACATTGGCATTCAGCGAACAAATGCCGTTCGACAGCGCCTCCGGCAGCATCGGGATCACCCGTCGTGGGAAGTACACCGAGGTGCCACGTGCCACGGCGTCGTCATCCAGCGCATCACCCGGTTGCACGTAGTGGCTAACATCAGCAATCGCCACCACCAGCCGGAAACCCTTCCCCTGGCGCTCGGCAAAAACGGCATCGTCGAAATCGCGCGCCGTTTCGCCGTCGATGGTCACCAGCGGCAAGGAACGCAGGTCAACCCGTGATTTGTCCAAATCCTTCTTGCGTACCTTGGCCGGCGTCGCGGCCGCTTGCGCCAGTGCGGCATCGGAGAATACATGCGGCAGGTCATGCTTGCGCAGCGCCACCTCGATCTCCATGCCTGGGTCGGCGTAGTTGCCCAGCACTTCGATAACCTTGGCGATTGCCGGGCGATGCTCATCGGGATAGGAAACGATCTCCAGCATCACCACCTGGCCATGTCCGGCACCGCCGTGCCCTTCCGGCTCCAGCAGCAGCTCCTGACCAATGCGGCGATCCTCGGCCTTGGCCACGCCGACACCGTGATCGAAGTAGGCGCGAGCGACCAGCTTTGCCTGCGCCCGCTCCAGCACCTCGACAATGCGCCCTTCGCGGCGGCCGCGACGATCGGTACCAGCCAGCCGCACCATGACGTGATCGCCATGCATCGCCTTGCGCATCTCGCGCTCAGGCAGATAGATATCCTCGCCGGTGACGCCATCCGGCACCGCGAAGCCAAAGCCGTCCTTGTGGCCGCTAACACGGCACGGCAGTAAATCCAGCTTGTCGGCAACACAGACCTCGCCCTTGCGATTGATCAGCACTTGTCCGGCTCGCTCCATCGCACGCAAGCGGCGTTCGAATAATGGCTGCTCTTCTTCGGTGATTTCCAGCACGGCGGCAAGCTCGCCAAATTGCATCGGCACCCCCTGCTGCGCAAGAATTTGCAAAACAAACTCCCGACTAGGCAAGGGATTGTTATATTGGGACTTTTCCCGCTCCAGAAATGGGTCAGACAGGCGAATAGCCGGCTCAGGGGAAGATTTTTTAGTAATAACCATTGACACGTCCAAAAACGTCCTTATAATGCAGGGCTTCATCGCTACCGCTGCAACGCAGTGAAAACGATGATACAGCAAATGCATAGCCCAGGTGGCGGAATTGGTAGACGCACTAGGTTCAGGTCCTAGCGCCCGCAAGGGTGTGGAAGTTCGAGTCTTCTCTTGGGCACCATTCAACTGTAGTTGATTGATGCAATATGTATAGCTGAAAAATCTGGTTGGCCCAGGTGGCGGAATTGGTAGACGCACTAGGTTCAGGTCCTAGCGCCCGCAAGGGTGTGGAAGTTCGAGTCTTCTCTTGGGCACCAACAGAATTAATGCAGTACGTGCAAACGGGCTGTTGCTTGAAGCAGTAGAAGCAGTAAAGTTTTTGCCCAGGTGGCGGAATTGGTAGACGCACTAGGTTCAGGTCCTAGCGCCCGCAAGGGTGTGGAAGTTCGAGTCTTCTCTTGGGCACCAAAACAAAAACACCGTTGAGACATCTCAACGGTGTTTTTGCGTTTGCGCAGCAAAAACCGTAGCAACTCGTCTCGTCCTCGCCCACCTGCACCGGCCAGCCTGTCACCACCCACACTGCCGTCGCTGGCGTCATGTATTACCCCGACACAAGCCTTGCCCCATCCCCACCTACCACTCAACTAGCCATCACGCAGCACCGCAGCGTAGCTAGCGCACCTGAGCTCAGTACTGCGGCCAACCTTTGTCAATCGCCACAGTGCTTGCCGCAGACGCAAAAAAGCCCGCCGAAGCGGGCTCTTACGTGGCAACAGCGGCACCATTACAGACCGTAAGGATGACGCAGAACGATGGTTTCTTCGCGATCCGGACCGGTCGACACGATGTCCACCGGTGCACCACATACTTCGGCGATACGGGTCAGGTAGGCTTGCGCATTGGCAGGCAGATCTTCCCAGCGCTTGGTGCCGAAGGTGGACTCACTCCAGCCTGGCAACGTCTCGTACACCGGCTGGCACTTGGTCACCGCATCGGAGCCGAACGGCAGGATATCAACCTGCTTGCCATCCAGGGTGTAGCCGACACACAGCTTGATTTCTTCCAAGCCGTCCATCACGTCCAGCTTGGTCACGCACAGGCCGGAGACACCATTGATCTGGATCGAGCGCTTTAGCGCCGCGGCATCGAACCAGCCGCAACGACGCGGGCGACCGGTGACCGAGCCGAACTCGTTACCACGCTTGGCCAGGAAGGCACCGATTTCGTTGTCCTGCTCGGTCGGGAACGGACCGGAGCCGACGCGGGTAGTGTAACCCTTCACGATACCCAGCACGTAGTTGAGCATCTGCGGTGCCACACCGGCGCCAGGCGCAGCGGCACCGGCCACACAGTTGGACGAAGTCACGAACGGGTAGGTACCGTGGTCGATGTCCAGCAGCGTGCCTTGCGCGCCTTCGAACAGCAGCGGTACGTCGGCCTGGTTTAGGTCGTACAGCGTGCGCGACACATCGGCCACCATCGGCTTGATGCGCTCGGCCAGCAGCATGGTCTGCTCCAGGATCGCTTCGTAGCTTACCGGCTCGACCTTGAAGTATTCGGTCAGCTGGAAGTTGTAGTAGTCGACGTTTTCCTTCAGCTTGGCGGCAAAGGCTTCGCGATCGAACAGGTCGATCACGCGCAGCGCACGGCGCGCCACCTTGTCTTCGTAAGCCGGGCCGATGCCGCGACCGGTGGTACCGATCTTGCCAGCACCCTTGGCCGCTTCGCGCGCCAGATCCAGCGCCACGTGGTACGGCAAGATCAACGGGCAGGCTTCGGCGATCTTCAGGCGGCTGGCGACATTGACGCCGGCGGTTTCCAGCTCGTCGATTTCCTTGAGCAGCGCCTCCGGCGACAGCACCACACCGTTGCCGATGAAGCACTCGACGCCAGCACGCAGAATGCCCGACGGGATCAAGCGCAACACGGTCTTTTTGCCATTCACAACCAGAGTATGACCAGCGTTGTGACCACCCTGGAAGCGGACAACACCGCGAGCATGGTCTGTCAGCCAGTCAACAATCTTGCCCTTGCCCTCGTCACCCCACTGGGTGCCGATTACGACGACATTCTTGGACATTGGTAAACCTCTTCTCTTCAGAAATCAAATTACTTAAACGGTACAAGCTGCCAGTTTTCACCAGCCTTGACCAGTTCACGATCACAATTCAGGGCGGCCGCAGACTCGCCCAGATAATCCACAATGACCTTCTCGCCGCGCGCACGCAGTTCGGCCACTTTTATTGTCGCTTGCGGCAACAGGTTGGCCGCAAGCTTGATTCCCTTGGCACTTTCGTTCTGCGGCAGGATACGGATCAGGTCACGCAGATCGAGACTGAAACCGGTTGCCGGACGGGCACGGCCGAAACGGCGGCCAACGTTGTCGTAACGGCCGCCACGCGCCAGCTCTTCCGCCCAGCCAGGGGCGTAGGCGGCAAACATCAGGCCGTTGTGGTAGTGGGTGCCGCGCAATTCGGTGAGGTCAAAATTGAGCTCGACCTCGCTTTCCAGCGAGCTGGCCACCGCGGCCAACTGCATCAGGCCGAGTTCGACTTCCGGCAGCGACGGCAGGCGGGTACGCGCCTTGTCCAGCACCACGCGCGAGCCGTACAGCTCCGGCAGGGCGAGGAAGGCGCTGCGATACGGCTCGGTGACATCGACCAGCAATTCGCGCAGCGTCGACTGATCCTTGGCCTGCAGTACCGAGAACACCTCGGCAGACAGCTCGTGACCAAGACCGGCCGCCTGCACCAGACCACGGAACAGGCCCATATGACCGACATCCAGGCGCAGACCTTCGACGCCGATCTGGCGCAGCGAGGTCAGCATCAGGCGAATGATTTCCAGGTCGGCCTCGATGCCGGCATAGCCGTATAGTTCGGCACCAACCTGCAGCGGCTCGCGCGAACTCATCAGCCCGTCCGGACGCGAGTGCACCACGCTGCCGGCGTAGCACAGGCGGGTCACGCCGGTGCGCTGTGACAGCAGATGGGCATCGATACGCGCCACCTGCGGCGTGATGTCGGCTCGCAGCCCCAGCTGGCGACCGGAGAAATGGTCATCCAGCTTGAAGGTCTTGATCGCCAGAGCGCCGTCTTCCGGAGTCACCAGTGCATCGTAGTATTCAATCAGCGGCGGCAGGACCAGTTCGTAGCCGGAGGTACGAAACAGCTCAAGCATCGATGCCTTGGCAGACTCAACCTGACGGGCGGTGGCCGGCAGGATGTCCGCAACATATTCGGGTAACAGCCAATTACGCATCTATCTCTACACACAATAAAAGGCGGGATTCGCGATCCCGCCTTGTTGATAAGCTTGCCGTCTATCCCCGGCTCGTTCCCGCGCTTACTTGGCCGCGGGCTTGGTGCTCTTGAAGTACTTGAAGAACTCGGAGCTTGGATCCAGCACCAGCACATCGCTCTTGTTGCGCATCGTCTGCTTGTAGGCATCCATGCTGCGCCAGAAAGCGTAGAACTCCGGATTCTTGCCGTAGGCCTGCGCATAAATCGCACCGGCCCGGGCATCGCCCTCGCCCTTCATCGTCTGCGCCTTGCGATAGGCCTCGGCCAGCAGCACTTCGCGCTGGCGGTCGGCATCGGCACGGATACGCTCGGCCTCGGCCGCGCCTTCACTGCGCAACTGGCTGGCCACGGTACGACGCTCGGAATTCATCCGCTCAAAAACCGAAGCACTGATTTTATCCGGAAAGTCGACTCTTTTTAAGCGCACATCCAGAATTTCCATACCAATTTTTTGCGCATCGAGGTTGGCCTTCTTGCGAACATCCTCCATGACTTGGTCGCGCTGGCCAGATACGACATCGGCAACACTCTTCTGGCCGAATTCGGCGCGCAGGCCGTCGTTAATGGTTTGCTTCAGACGAGCCACCGCTGCCAGCTCGTTGCCGCCCACGCTCTTGTAGAACTGCTCGACATCACGCACGCGCCACTTGACGAAGCTGTCCACCAGCACGTTTTTCTTTTCGCGGGTGTTGAACAGCTCCGGCTCTTCCGGGTCGATCGTCTGGATGCGGCGATCGTAGTAACGCACGTTCTGCAACACCGGCACCTTGAACTGGATGCCGGGCTGCTCGATGACCCGCACCACCTCGCCAAACTGGAACACCATCGCGAACTGGCGCTGGTCTACGGTAAACAGCGACGATGAGGCAATCAGCAACAGAACTGCCACACCGATCAAAGAAGGAAGAAGTCGTTCCATGGGGGCTCCTGTTATTAGTTACGCCCGCGAGTCACATCGCGGCTGGTGGAACCGGACGAAGACGGCGCGACGGGGGCCACCACCGGCGGCACCTCGGCAGGCTGTGCGGCGCTGCCGGACGGGAGCGACGGCGCAGCGACACTGGACTGCTGGATCAGCTTGTCCAGTGGCAGGTACAGCAGGTTGTTGCCACCCTTCTGGTCAACCAGCACCTTGGTGGTATTGCTCATCACCTGCTGCATCATGTCGAAGTACAGGCGGTCGCGCATCACCTTCGGCGCCTTGGCGTATTCCGACAGCACGCTGTTGAAACGTGCGGCATCACCCTCGGCGGTGGCCACCACGTTCTGGCGATAGCCTTCGGCCTCTTCCAACAGGCGCGCGGCCATACCCTTGGCCTTCGGCACCACATCATTGGCGTAAGCGACACCGTCGTTACGCAGTTTTTCCTTATCCTGGCCAGCCTTTACCGCGTCATCGAACGCTGCCAGCACCGGCTCCGGCGGTTGCACGCCGTTGATGTTGACCTTGGCTACCCGCACGCCCAGCTTGTAGCGATCCAGAATCGACTGAATGATCCGCTGGGTATCGGCCGCGATCTGGGCACGACCCTCGTTGAGCACGAAATCAACCTTGTTGCGGCCGACCACTTCGCGAATCGCCGTTTCCGTCGCCTGCTTCACCACGTCGCGGGCATCCGCCTCGGTGGCCAGGTTGTTGAACAGGAAGTCACGCGCGTCCTTGACGTCGTACTGCACCGACAGCTGCACATCGATGATGTTCTGGTCTTCGGTGAGCATCAGCGACTCTTCATTGATGCGGTTCTTGGCACTGCCACGGTAACCGACCTCGATGCTGCGCACCTCGGTCAGGTTGACGATTTCCACCGTTTCGAACGGATACGGTGCGCGCCATTGCAGGCCGGAGTCGGTCGTGCGGTTGAAGCTGCCCATGCGCAGCACCACACCCTGCTCGCGGGCATCGACGATGTAGAAACCGCTCAGCAACCACAGGCCGGCCAGTGCCGCCAGCACGCCGGCAGCGCCAAAGCGCATGCCGCGTGGCGACTCGCCACTGCCGCCGCCATTACCAACCGGCGGCTCTTCATCCGGACCACGGTTACCCAGCAGGCGCGACAGGCGCTGGTTCAGCTTGCGGAAAATTTCGTCCAGATCCGGCGGGCCATCGTTCGGACGTTTACCACCCCAGTTAGGATCATTCTGTGCCATAGCGGTCTCGATCTTCTATGTTATGGTCATTATTAAAGCCGTGCAGCCGTTCGGCAATCGCCTGCCGCAAGAGTTCCAGCCCTTCGCCGGCCAGCGCCGAAACGCGGACCGCGACCGGCTCGCCATGTTCGCCGCGTTCGATCTGCGGTGGCAAGCCACGCAAGTCGGTCTTGTTCCACACCAGTAACTGGGGCGTACTGCTGGCACCGATCTCGGCCAGTACCTTGTCCACCTCCTCGATCTGGCGATCCTTGTCCGGCGACGCCGAGTCGACCACATGCAGCAGCATGTCGGCCTGGATCGTTTCCTCCAGCGTGGCACGGAACGCCGCCACCAGCGAGTGTGGCAGGTCGCGGATGAAGCCCACGGTATCGGACAGCACGATGGACAGCTCCGGGCTGAGATACAGCTTGCGACTGGTGGTATCCAGTGTCGCAAACAGCTGATCCGCAGCATAGGCCTGCGCCTTGGTCATCGCATTGAACAAGGTGGACTTGCCTGCATTGGTATAGCCGACAATCGATACCGACTGCAATCCGGAGCGCTCGCGGCTACGGCGCTGCGTCTTGCGCTGGCGGGCAACCGCAGCCAGACGATCCTTCAGCATCTTCACGCGCAAGCCGAGCAGGCGGCGGTCGGTTTCCAGCTGGGTCTCGCCCGGCCCGCGCAGGCCTATGCCCCCCTTTTGCCGCTCGAGGTGGGTCCAGCCGCGCACGAGACGGGTCGACAGGTGGGACAACTGCGCCAGTTCGACCTGCAGTTTGCCTTCGTGACTGCGGGCGCGCTGGGCAAAGATATCCAGAATCAGGGTGACACGATCGACGACGCGACACTGCAGCACGCGCTCCAGATTGCGTTCCTGCCCGGGCCCCAGAGCGTGATTGAAGATCACCACGTTGGCCGCCACCGCTTTGACCAGGGCGGCGATCTCCTCGACCTTGCCTTTGCCGGCGAACAGCGCGGCATCGGGACGCTGGCGTTTGCCATGGATGGTACCGGCCACGGTGACACCGGCACTGCGCACCAGGTCAACGCATTCCTGTACACCCTCGTCATAGTCGGGCGCACCAAAGTCGAGACAGACCAGTACGGCGATGTCTCCTAGATCCGGGCGATCAAACACGAAAGATCTTTCTGAGGGGGAAAACCGGTCGGCAATCGCTTGCCGGACCGGCATTCAGGCGGGACAGGCAGTGACTCAAGCGTCGGCAGCGTCGGACTTGGTGCCGTGATTGTCATGCGGGATGTTTACCGGACGCGCTGGCACCACGGTAGAAATGGCATGCTTGTAAACCATCTGGGTTACCGTGTTTTTCAGCAGCACCACATACTGGTCGAACGACTCGATCTGGCCTTGCAACTTGATGCCGTTGACGAGGTAGATGGAAACCGGCACATGCTCCTTACGCAGGATATTAAGGAACGGGTCTTGTAACATTTGCCCTTTAGAGCTCATTTTGTTCTCCGATTTCGTGGAATTGTAATTTCGTTACTAGCAAGCGGCGCTAAGACTCTTTTTAGCATAAAAAAAACCGCCGTACTATTTTCGGCCCTTGTGAACCAGCAAACTCGGCTTGGTGCCTGTTGCTTCCTTCTCAAAGGGGTTGGTATTGGACTTGTATTGTACCCGCAGCGGCGTGCCTTGCAGCTGAAAAGCTTTACGGAACATGTTTTCCAGATAACGGGTGTAGCTGTCCGGAATCTTGCTCAGCGCATTGCCGTGCACCACGATGATCGGCGGGTTCATGCCGCCCTGGTGGGCGTAGCGCAGTTTTGGACGAATCGGACCGGTCCGCGGCGGCAGCTGGCGCTCGACGGCCAATTGCAGAATGCGGGTCAGCTTCGGCGTCTGCAGCTTGGTCATGGCCGCGCGGTAGGCGTCGTCGATCGACTTGAACAGGTCGGCAACCCCCTTGCGCTCCAGCGCCGAGATGTAGTGAAACTTGGCAAAATCAAGGAAACCGAGCTTGCGCGCGATCTCGTGCTTGATGGTTTCCTTCTGGTGATTGTCGAGGTTGTCCCACTTGTTCACCGCGACCACCAGCGCCCGACCGGCCTCCAGCGCAAAACCGGCGATGGTGGCGTCCTGCTCGGAAATGTCGAGCTGCGCGTCCAGCACCAGCACCGCCACGTTGGCGTCTTCGATCGCCTGCATGGTCTTGATCACCGAGAACTTCTCGATCGCCTCGTCCACCTTGCCACGACGGCGCACGCCGGCGGTGTCGATGATGGTGTACTGGCGGCCTTCGCGCTCGAAATCGATGTAGATGCTGTCGCGGGTGGTACCGGCCTGGTCGAAGGCGATCACGCGGTCTTCACCCAGCACCGCATTCACCAGCGTCGATTTGCCGACGTTGGGGCGGCCGATGATGACGAACTTAGGATGGTTGACCTTCGGCTCTTCCTCGGCATCCGGGAAGTGTTCCAGCACCATTTCCATCAGTTCGCGCACGCCGTCACCGTGCGAGGCGGAGATCGACAGCGGTTCGCCCAGCGCCAGTTCGTGGAACTCGGCGGTGGCGACCGCGCTACGCATGCCTTCGGCCTTGTTCACTACCAGATAAACCGGCTGGTTGCTGCGGCGCAGGCGATTGGCGATGATCTTGTCCTGCGGCGTGATGCCGGTACGGCCATCCACCAGGAACACGATGGCGTCGGCCTCGTCCACAGCCTGCAGCGTCTGCTTGGCCATTTCGAACAGGATGCCCTCGTCCACCACCGGCTCGAAGCCGCCGGTATCGATCACCAGGTACGGCTTGCTGCCGACACGGCCGTGGCCGTAATGACGGTCACGGGTAAGACCCGGCTGATCCGCTACCAGCGCATCGCGCGAACGGGTCAGACGGTTGAACAGGGTCGATTTGCCCACATTGGGGCGCCCTACCAGGGCAATAGTCGGTTTCATTCAGCACTGCTTTTAGAGTGTGACCGCCGACAAGGTGCCGTTGGTGTCGAGAACGTAGGCAATATTGCCGAGCACGAGCGGGCGTGCAATGGTTCCTTCCACCTTCAGCTGGCTGCGGCCAACGATTTGTCCATCAACAGGCGAGAGCAAATGTGCATAGCCCTCACCATCTACTGCCAGTAAGTTATTACCCAGCTTTACCGGGGCGGTCACGTTGCGATAACGCAGTGCGTCCTGCTTCCACAGGTTACGGCCGGTATCCGGGTCGAACGCCCAGATCGAGCCGTCATCGGCAGTGGAATACACACCCTTGGCATCCATCGACAGGCCGCGGCTGCTGGCCAGCTCGCGCGCCCACGCCTGCTCGCCGCCACGGGCCTCGAAGCAGCCGATCCGCCCCTGATAGGCCACAGCGCAAACGCGGCGGCCATCAAAAACCGGCTGACTGACCACGTCAGTCACCCGTTCCAGTTCACTGGCGCCCCGCGGCGAAGCAACTACCGCTTCCCACAGCATGCGCCCCTGTTCCAGTGCATACACCGCCAGCTTGCCGGAGGCGGAGCCGACCAGCAGCACGTCGTCACCTTCCACCTTCAGCTGCGGCGTGGTCTGTTTGACGGTCAGCGTCGGCAATGGTTGCCACTCGGTCCACAACTGGCGACCGCTCTGGATGTCAAAAGCACTGATGCGACCGTCGTTGCTGCGCGTCACCACCGCCTTGCCACCGACCTGCGGTGGCTCGGCCAGCACGCTGGTCAGCGTCTGTTCCCACACGATCTTGCCGGTCTCAAGGTTGGCCGCAACCAGCTTGCCTTGGTCGTTGCCGGCAAAAATCAGCTTGTCGGCGATGGCGACGCCGGCGCTGAGCTTCTGCTCGAAGTCGAACCAGCGGCTCTGGCTGCCGTTCAGAACGTTGATGGCGCTGACCTTGCCGTCACCACCGGCCACCCACAGCAAGCCCTGATCATAGAACGGCGTGAACAGACCGCCCTCCGCCGCCGGCACGCTGGCCTGCCACTGCACCTTCAGCACGCCTTGCTGCGCAACCGGCTGCAACGGCGTCGGCTCGAAACCGACCGAACCTTCAAACCAGCTGGCGCAACCGCTCAGCAACGGCAAAACAAGGGCGGCACAAATGAGACGTCGCTTCATGATCAATTTCCCAGGGAGTCGAGCTTGGTCTGGATAAAGTCGCGCAAAGTTGCATCCGGCGACGCCTTGGCCAGTGCGGCCTTGTAGCTGTCACGGGCACCGGACACATCGCCACGCGCCACCAGCACATCGCCCTTCAGATCCAGGAACAGCGTATCAAAACTGGCCGGATGCGCCTGTGCCAGCTCGGCCAGTGCCGCATCGTACTGCTTTTCGTCGAGCAGCACGGTCGCCAGACGCAGGTGGGCAACCGCCTGCAACGATTCGTCCTGCTGGCCGCTGGCTAGCAGCCACTTCAGCTGGGCACGGGCAAAGGCGAGATCGCCCTTGTCGAAGGCGGCCTTGGCCGCCAGCAGTGCCGCATTGGCGGCATAGGCGGAGCCGGGATGCGCGCTTTGCAGCGCGGCAGCGGTGGCCTTGACCTTGTCGAGCGTGCCGGCCTGGACCTGCTGTTCCAGCTGCGTATAGATGGTGACCGCCTTGGCGCTTTCTGCCGCACGGTACATCTGCCAGCCCTTGTAACCCAGATAGGACAGCAACACCGCCAGCACGACCGCGGAAAGCAGCTTGCCCCACTGTGCCCAGAAGGTCTTGATCCAGTCAATCTGTTCCTGTTCCTGCAAATCGAAAGCCATGCATCCCCCTCGTCAAGACTTGAAGCGGGAAACCGCCGCGGCCACGTCGGCCGCGGCAACGGTTTCCTGCGCGGCGTCGGCACGCAATGGCTTGATCACCACCTGCGCCGTCGCCACTTCGTTTTCACCGATGATCAGCGCCACTGCGGCGCCGCTGCCATCGGCCTTTTTCATTTGCGACTTGAAGCTGGCATCGCCCATGTGCTGGATCACGCTCAGGCCGGCCATGCGCAGCGACTGGGCCAGCTGCATGGCATAGGCGGTGGCGCCCTGCCCCTGGTTGACGATGAACACGTCGACGCTGCGACGTGCCGGCAGCAAGCCCTTCTCGGCCAGCAACAGCAGCACGCGCTCCATGCCCATGCCGAAACCGATGCCCGGCGCCGGCTTGCCGCCCAGCTGCTCGATCAGGCCGTCGTAGCGGCCGCCGGCGCACACCGTACCCTGCGCGCCCAGCTCGGTGGTCACCCACTCGAATACCGACTGGTTGTAGTAGTCCAGACCGCGCACCAGCCGCGGGTTTTCCACATAACGGATGCCCAGCGCATCAATCAGCGCCTTCCAGCCCTCGTAGTGCGCGCGCGAGGCGTCACCGAGGTAGTCGCTCAGCCGCGGCGCGGCATTGGCCATCTCCTGCAGTGCCGGATTTTTGGTGTCCAGCACCCGCAGCGGGTTGCTGTACAGGCGGCGCTTGCCGTCTTCATCCAGGATGGCGACGTGCTGCTCGAGGTAAGCGATCAGCGCCTCGCGATGCGCGGCACGCTCTTCCTTGTTGCCCAGGGTATTGATTTCCAGCTGCACGCTGTCGGCTAGGCCCAGGCGACGCCACAGCTCAGCGGTCATCGCGATGATCTCGGCGTCGATGTCCGGGCCGTTCATGCCCAGCGCCTCGACCCCGATCTGGTGGAACTGGCGGTAGCGGCCTTTCTGCGGCCGCTCGTGGCGGAACATCGGGCCCATGTACCACAGTTTCTGCGTGGTGTTGTACAGCAGGTTGTGCTCGACCACCGCGCGCAGGGTGCCGGCAGTACCCTCCGGGCGCAGCGTCAGCGAGTCGCCGTTCAGGCTGTCGGTGAAGGAATACATTTCCTTCTCGACGATGTCGGTCACTTCGCCGATGGAGCGCACGAACAGTGGCGTGCTTTCCACGATCGGGGTGCGGATGTTCTGGTAGCCGTAGTCTGCCAGCCAGCCGCGCAGCGTGTTTTCAAAATACTCCCACTGGTGCGACTCGGCCGGCAGTACATCATTCATGCCGCGAATCGCTTGCAACTTTTGAGCCATTACGATTGTTCTTCCGAAATTCTCTGGATTCGATTCTAAGGTTGGCCGCAAGCCCTACACGGACTTGATCGGGATGGTGCGCGCCACCACTTCGCGGCGCTTGGCACCACCCTCGCCATAACGGGTCTGCACGTAATGGTCGACGATGGCCTTGAACTCGGTGGCGATGTGATCGCCCTTCAGCGTCACGTCCTTGTGGCCGTCGACGTATACCGGCGCCACCGGCACTTCACCGGTGCCAGGCAGGCTGATACCGATGTCGGCCAGCTTGGACTCGCCCGGTCCGTTGACCACGCAGCCCATCACCGCCACCTTCATGTCTTCCACCCCCGGATACTGCAGGCGCCAGATCGGCATCTGCTCGCGCAGGTAGGTCTGGATACTGTCCGCCAGCTCCTGGAAAAAGGTGCTGGTGGTGCGGCCACAGCCGGGACAGGCGGTGACCAGCGGCGTGAACGAGCGCAGGCCCATGGTCTGCAACAGCTCCTGCGCCACCACCACCTCCTTGGTGCGCGCCTCGCCCGGTTGCGGGGTCAGCGAAATGCGGATGGTGTCGCCGATGCCTTCCTGCAGCAGCACCGCCAGCGCAGCACTGGAGGCGACGATGCCCTTGCTGCCCATGCCGGCCTCGGTCAGGCCCAAGTGCAGCGGGAAATCGCAGCGGCTGCCCAGATCGCGATACACGGTGATCAGGTCCTGCACGTTACTGACCTTGCACGACAGCAGGATACGGTCGGAGGCCAGCCCCAGCTCCATCGCCTTGTCGGCAGATTCCAGCGCCGATACGATCAGCGCCTCGCGCATCACCACGTCCAGCGCCTTGGGGTTGGCCGCATGATTATTGGCGTCCAGCATCCGCGCCAGCAACGCCTGGTCCAGGCTGCCCCAGTTGACGCCGATGCGCACCGGCTTGTCGTACTCGATGGCGGTGCGGATCATGAACGCGAACTTGTCGTCGCCCTTGGCGCCCTTGCCGACGTTGCCGGGGTTGATGCGATACTTGCCGAGTGCGCGCGCGCAGTCGGGGTAGTCTTTCAGCAGACGGTCGCCGTTGAAATGGAAGTCGCCGACCAGCGGCACGTCGCAACCGAGGTCGTCCAGCCGCTGGCGGATTTCCGCCACGCGGGCGGCGGCCTCCGGGCTGTTGACGGTAATGCGCACCACCTCGGAGCCGGCCTGCGCCAGCGCCTGCACCTGCTGCACGGTGGCCGTGGCGTCGGCGGTGTCGGTATTGGTCATCGACTGCACCATCACCGGGTGCCCGGAACCCACCATCACGTGGCCAATGGCCACCTGCTGGGTTTGACGGCGTTTGATCGTTGCGTCCATCTGCGTGTTAGTTCAGTTCCAGTTTGGCGGTGGTACCGCGAATCTTGCCGGCCAGATCGACCGGCTGGCCGTTGTAGGCCAGCTCGGCGTTGGCCGCATTGCCGATCACCACACGGAATGGCGGTCGGCCCTGCAGCTGGCGGCTGTCGTTGGCGGCCAGCGTGGCGTATACCAGTTTCTTGCCGTCGGCATCGGTAATTGACACCCAGGCTTCCTGGCGCACGCGCAATTCGATACGGCCCTGCCCGGCGACCGGGGCGGCGGCACTTGGCGCCGAGGCCACCACGGCGACAGGCGCCGTCACCGAAGGTACGGCCGGCTGCGGCGCCGATGCCTGCACCAGCGGCGGCGTGACCGCTACCACGTCGGAGGTAGTCGGCTGCAAGGCGCTGGCGTCGGGATCAGCCACCGTCGGCACCAGGGCCAGCGGCACCGAGGACTGCACTTCCGGCTCGGCGGCGCCCGGCAGCAGGAACCAGCCGCCGGCGATCACCAGCAGCGCGCCCAGCGACAGGGGCAAGGCCAGCGAGGCCTTGGCCGGCTCTTCGTTCACCGGCACCAGAGCCGCTGGCGGCGTATCCAGCGGCACGCACTGGTCCAGACGCGCCACCAGTGCATCGGCATTCATTTCCATGTAACGGGCATAGCTGCGCACGAAGCCGCGGGCAAAGGTTGCTCCCGGCAGGCTGGCGAAATCGCCGCGCTCGATGGCATTCAACTGCTTGACCGACAATTTCAGGCGATCGGCGACCTCGCCGATGCTCAGGCCCTTGCCCTCGCGGGCAGCACGCAATTCCTGCCCGATTGCCACGGCAGTGCTGTCTTGTTGTTGGTTATCCGCTTCCATGCTTTTCAGTTTCCGCTAAGCAACATCTGGGCTTCCCCGGTATCGGGAAAACGCGTTTTCAGATAATCGGCCAGGCGTGTCTCCATCGCCCGATCCTGTTTTAAACGTGCCAGACGAATCCCCATCATCAATTCCGCTGGCGACATGCGACGCTCGTCAAACTTCAGGCGTTCGTAATAAAAGGTCGCCAGCGTGACATTTTTATCCAACAAAGACAAGTTCAGCAGTTCCCGCAACGCGGCGCTGTCATTCGGCGCGCGGCGCAGTGCGGCCAGCAGCCACTGGTTGGCCAGCGGGCGCTGGTCCATGCGCACCAGGCAGGTGGCCTTGTTCACCATCGCCGATTGCGGCGACTGGTACAGCGGATCGGCCAGCGCGCGATCGAAGCGCGCAATCGCCTCTTCGTAACGGCCGCGGCTGCACAGATACCAGCCGAAATTATTGTTGACCTCGGGGTTGGCCGCATCCAGCTTCAGCGCGCGGTTGAAGGCGGCTTCCGCCTCGGTGTCGACACCCAGCTGCATGTAGATCAGGGCGCGGGCGAGGTAGCCGGCCTGAAAGGTAGGATCAAACTTGATGGATTGATCGGCGTTTTCCAGCGCCACGCGCATGTTGCCGATCTTCATGTACTCGATTGCCAACAGGGCCCGTGTCTGTGCCAGCTCGCGCGGGGTGGCGCCGTCGGCGAATGTCAGCGTACTGGCCAGCAAGGTGGCCAACAGGATGACGACACGGGCTAGCTTCATTGGTCTTTTTCCTCGGCGATGCGTATCCACTTTTCCTGGCGCCGGGTCTTGTCCTGCACCTGGCCGGCCAGCTGGCCGCAGGCAGCGTCGATGTCGTCGCCGCGCGTCTTGCGCACGGTGACGATGAAGCCGGCTTCCTGCAGAATTTCGCGGAAATTGCGGATCGCGTTGTTGCTGGAACGCTCGTAGCCGGAATTCGGGAACGGGTTGAACGGAATCAGGTTGAACTTGCACGGCACGTCGCGCACCAGCGCGATCAGCTCCCGCGCATGTTCCGGCCTGTCGTTGACCCCGTCAAGCATCACGTACTCGAAGGTGATGAAGTCGCGCGGTGCCTTCACCAGATAGCGCTGACAGGCCGCCATCAGCTCTTTCAGCGGGTATTTCTTGTTCAGCGGCACGATCTCGTCGCGGATGCGGTCGTTGGAGGCGTGCAGGCTGACGGCCAGCGCCACCGGACAGGCTTCTTTCAGGCGGTCCATCTGCGGCACCATGCCGGAGGTCGACACCGTCACCCGGCGCCGGCTCAGGCCGTAGCCGTGATCGTCGAGCATGATCTGCAGCGCCGACACCACGTTGTCGAAGTTGGCCAGCGGCTCGCCCATGCCCATCATCACCACGTTGGACACCACGCGTTCGTTCTTCGGCGTCACGCCCATCGCCTTGTTCGCCCACCACAGCTGGCCGATGATCTCGGCGGTACTGAGGTTGCGGTTGAAGCCCTGGCGGCCGGTGGAGCAGAAGGTACACTCCAGCGCACAGCCGACCTGAGATGATATGCACAAGGTGCCGCGGTCATCCTCGGGGATGAATACGGTTTCGACGCCGTTGCCGGTGCCGACGTCGAGCAGCCACTTGCGGGTACCATCTTCCGATTCCTGCGACACCATCAGATCGGGCACACCGACAATGGCGCAATCGTGCAGCTTGGCACGCAGGCTCTTGGCGATGTCGGTCATGGCGTCGAAGTCGGCTTCGCCCATCTGGTGCATCCAGCGCATGATCTGCTTGGCGCGGAACGGCTTTTCGCCCATCGCGGCAAAGTGGTCGGTGAGCTGGGGAAGGTTGAAGTCGAGCAGGTTGGTCTTCATGTCAATCTCTGGAAATGGCGGCCGCCACAGGCAGCCGCCGGGTACAACTTAGCGTGCACAGATCTCGGTTGCGGCGAAGAAGTAGGCTACTTCGATCGCGGCGTTTTCGAGGCT
Source organism: Vogesella indigofera (assembly GCF_028548395.1). Taxonomy (NCBI): domain Bacteria; kingdom Pseudomonadati; phylum Pseudomonadota; class Betaproteobacteria; order Neisseriales; family Chromobacteriaceae; genus Vogesella; species Vogesella indigofera. The sequence continues at coordinate 18,328 of NZ_JAQQLA010000012.1, forward strand.
GTCGGAGCCGTGAACGGCGTTGGCATCGATGGAATCAGCGAAATCGGCACGGATGGTACCGGCTTCGGCTTTCTTCGGATCGGTCGCGCCCATCAGTTCGCGGTTTTTCAGGACGGCGTTTTCGCCTTCCAGCGCCTGGATCATCACCGGACCGGAGATCATGAAGCTCACCAGGTCGTTGAAGAAAGGACGCTCTTTGTGCACGGCGTAGAAGCCTTCGGCTTCGGCGCGCGACAGTTGCTTCAGCTTGGCGGCCACGACTTTCAGGCCAGCGGATTCAAAACGGTCGTAGATCTTGCCGATAACGTTCTTGGCGACTGCGTCTGGCTTGATGATGGACAGCGTACGTTCGATTGCCATATAAATTCTCCCTGTTTACAAGCGAAATGGTTACACTTGCCAAGCTATTTTCAAGCTTGACGGGTTACCCAATTTTGAGGAACCCGGTATTTTACCAGTGTTCACCAGCGTTTGCTGCACAGAATGTAAACCGAGATGAATCCAACGCCACAAGAGCGCGCCCCCGGCGGCGACAGCGGGCTATCGCCCCAGATCAAGAAACGGATTGCGATTGCCAGCGGCCTGGTTCTGGTGGCACTGGCGGCGATACCGATCATCGACAGTTTCAATCCGCCGGCAACACCGCCGACCCCGGCCAGCACCCCGATCAGCTCCGGCCGCATCATCCAGAAAGACAGCAGCGACAGCGCCTCGCTGAGCCTCAGCGCCATCGACAGCAGCGCGCCGCTGGACGCCAGTGCCGCCGTCAGCGCCAGTGCGCCCGCCGGCAGCTCGCCGCTGGCACCGGCGCCCGGCAGCCCGGCCGGCGTCACCACCCTCACCCCACCGCAGATCCAGACGCCCCAGCCGCGCACGCCGGCCGTCGCCAACAGCAAGGCACTACCGGACAGCACCGCCAAGAGCAGTAGCACAACCGCGCCACCGCGTAGCGAGCCGCCACGCCGCGACAGCACCGTGCCGGTACCGGGCATCGCCACCGCGCCGCCCCCTGCGCCCGCCATCCGCGTGCCACTTGCCGAAAAACCGCCCGTGCCGCTACGCCTGCCGACCCCCAGCATCGCCCCGCAAGGCAGCTCCTTCGGCTACCAGGTGCAGCTGGGCCTGTTCTCCAGCCCGGACAATGCCGAGAAGCTGGTGGCGGACCTGAAAAAGCGCGGCATCACCGCGCGCACCGAAACCCGCGTCCAGCTGGGCCCGTTCCGTACCCGTGCCGAGGCAGAAGAGGCAATGCAGCGCTTGCGCGCCCTCGGCTACCAGCCGCTGTTGATTCCGGCCGGTCAGCGCTAAGCTCTTGCTCGCGAGCGCGTGAACCTGCGCTAAACACCTCCCGTAACGCAAAAAGGTTGGCCGCAACACTGCGGCCAACCTTTTTTCATGGCGCACGGCGAGCGCGGCTCAGGTCTCGGTAATGCCGTCGGCGATCTTGAAGTCGTCCACCAGGTGCGGCAGTTCCAGATAGGTGCGCGACTGCATCTCGGTGAGGCGGCTGGCGGTACGGAAAAACTCGCTGGCCTGCGGCCCCTCGGTATAGATCAGCTCCGGCGCCACCGCGCTGGACGCCACCAGCTTGACGCGATGGTCGTAAAACACGTCCACCAGCCAGGTAAACCGCCGCGCCATCGACGCGTCGCGCACCGCCAGCTGCGGAATGCCGGACACGAACACGGTGTGGTATTCGCTGGCAATCTCCAGATAGTCGGTCTGCGCCCGCGGCCCGTCGCAGATGGCGCGGAAATCGAACCAGATCACCCCCGGCGCATGGCGCTTGAGCGGGATGTCGCGCCCCAGCACCGTCAGCGCGAGCTCCAGCTCGCCGGCGGCGCCGGCCAGCCGCTCGAACATGTCCTGCATCTTTGCCTCGGCGTCGGCATCGGCCGGCACGTGGAACAGTGGCTCGCGCGTCAACTCGCGCAGGCGGTAGTCGTTGCCGCCATCGACGTTGATCACCTCCAGGTGCTGCTGCAGCAAGGCGATGGTGGGCAGGAAGTTGCTGCGCATCAGGCCGTTCGGATACAGCTTGTCCGGCGGGTAGTTGGAAGTCATCACGCAGATGATGCCCTGCTCGAACAGGGCGGCGAACAGGCGGCCGAGGATCATGGCGTCGGCGATGTCGCTGACGTGGAACTCGTCAAAGCACAGCAGGCGCACGTCGCGGGCAATGCGTGCCGCCACCGTTTTCAGCGGGTCGGCCTCGTTCGACACCGTGCGCAGCTGCTTGTGGATTTCCGCCATGAAGTGGTGGAAGTGCACACGGCGCTTGCGGTTGTAGGGCACGCAGCCGAAGAAGGCGTCCATCAGGAAGCTCTTGCCGCGGCCGACGCCACCCCAGAAATACAGGCCGCGCGGCACCTCCGGCTTGCGCAGGCTGCGGCCGAGGAAGCGGTTGCGCTTGTCCTTGAACTCCACCAGCGTCTGCCACAGCTCGTCCAGCCGCTCGATGGCGGCGGCCTGGGCCGCGTCGTGAATAAAGCCCGGCTGCTGGCTGGCCGCCTGGTACCAGGTTTTGGGGCTCATCGAGCCGTCGCTCGGCGGCGAAAAAACGTGTTGGGACATAATCGCTTCGGTTCGGGGTTGGCCGCAGCGTGCGGCCAACGTTGACTCAGGAAAACAGGCCGGTGGACAGGTAGCGGTCGCCGCGGTCGCAGACGATGGACACGATCACCGCGTTCTCCAGCTGCTGGTTCAGGCGCAGTGCCACCGCCAGCGCGCCGCCGGACGACGGCCCGGCGAGGATGCCCTCCTCGCGCGCCAGCTGGCGCGCGGTGTCTTCCGCGGTCTGCTGGTCGACCAGCAGCAGCTCGTCGATCCGCGAGAAATCGCAGATCTTGGGCAGGTATTCATCTTCCCACTTGCGGATGCCGGGGATCTGGCTGCCGCTTTGCGGCTGCACGCCGATGATGCGGATCGCCGGATTCTGCTGCTTGAGGTAGGCGCTGGTGCCCATGATGGTGCCGGTGGTGCCCATGCTGGACACGAAGTGGGTGACCGTGCCGGCGGTATCGCGCCAGATCTCCGGCCCGGTACCTTCAAGGTGCGACAGCGGATTGTCCGGGTTGCCGAACTGGTCGAGGATGCGGCCGACGCCCAGCGCTTCCATGCGCCGCGCCTCGTCGATGGCGCCGGGCATCGACGCCGCCTTCGGCGTCAGGATCACCTCAGCGCCGTAGGCGCGCATGGTGTCGATGCGTTCCTGGCTGGAGTTTTCCGGCATCACCAGGATCATCTTGTAACCCATCATGGTCGCCGCCATCGCCAGCGCGATGCCGGTGTTGCCGCTGGTCGGCTCGATCAGGGTGTCACCGGGCTTGATCTCGCCGCGCGCCTCGGCGTGGCGGATCATCGACAGTGCCGGCCTGTCCTTTACCGAACCGGCCGGGTTGTTGCCCTCCAGCTTGACCAGCACCACGTTGCTGCTGTTGCCCGGCAGGCGCTTGAGGCGCACCAGCGGGGTGTTACCGACGAAATCTTCGAGATGTTTGAATACGGGCAGGGTCATTGGCGTCTCCTAGTGCGCCGCATTATACCGGCTTGCACCCCGCTGTCGCCGCCCCGCAGCCTGGCCTGCCGCGCCAGCATCGACAATCACGATACAGATCAAGCACTTGCCATCGGCGTGGCTTTTGGAATTTTGACTACCTTGAATATAACCAGATGCACCATGCCGCCGGCGCGTTCAGGGCAGCGCATGCAGCGGCTTCTGCAGCGTGATCAGCCACAGCTCGGTCGCCTCGCGATTGGGCGCGATGGCGACACGGGCGCCATCCTGGCGCTGGCCCGCCAGGTTCTGCAGCTGGCCAGCGGCGACCTGCAGCTGTGCCAGCTTGGCGGCACTGCCTTGCACCTCGCTGCGCACGCCGAAGTCGTTGTCGTTGATCAGCGCCAGCTGGTTGTTCTCCACCAGCGTCAGCCCTTCCGCCTTTTCCGCGCTCCAGCCCAAGGCGCGCAGGTCCAGCGCCAGCGTCCGTCGCGCCAACTGGATGCCGGCCGCCGCCAGCATCGCGTCGTCGCCATACTCCAGCGCCCGGCCGTCGGCCAGCGTCTTGCCGTCCAGTGCCGTGGCCGTGGCCAGGTCGATCAGCGTGATGTCGTTGTGCATCCGCTTGTCCTGGTCCTTGCCCTGTTCGATCACCGCGAAGCGGCTGTCGGACAGCGCCACGATGTCGCCCAGCTTCATGTCGCCGGCCTTGCTGTAGTGCGCCGGCACCGGATAGCCGAACTGGCGCACCGCGCCGCTGGCCGGGTCCAGCTCGACGATGCGGCTGAAGCGCGCGCGGTGGCGGGTGCGGCCATCGACATCCAGCGTGCTCTGCACGATGGCGACCACCTTGCCGGACGGCGTCACGGTGACGCCTTCAAAGCCGCGGTTGGGCTGCCGCGCGGCGAGGATGGCCGGCAGGCCGCTACCCGGCGCATAGCGCTGCCGGATCTCGCCACTGGCGGCATCGACCCGGGCGAGAAACGGGCCGTACTCGTCCACCAGCCACAGGTTGCCCTGCTTGTCCGCGGCGATGCCCTCCGGATCGAAGCCCAGCGTGTCGTACGGCAGCGGCTGCAGTTTTTCATCGAGACCTATTTCACCGCTGGCGCCCACCGCCCCCTGCGGTAGCGGCCGGCCGCTGATGGCACGCCCGGCTTCGCGCAGCGGCAGCATGCGGCCAACCTTGACCGCCTCCGCCAGCGACACGCGCAGTTGCACCACCGTCGGCACAAAGGACGGCACCGGGAACAGCTTGCTGGCGTAGCGCGTGCCGCCATTCAGCACCTCCGGCGAGTCGGCATTCGGGCCGCGATCGGTCACCGCCCAGAATTCCAACGCCGCACTGCCCTTTTCATAACCCTTGAAGCTCAGCGCCGAGCCCACCGCCAGCGGCAGGCTGCCATCGAAGGCCGCGGCATCGGCACCGCGATAGGCGAGCGCCGGTGCGCTGACCTCATAGCGCTCCACCGCTGCCACCGCCGGATGCGACACCGGCAACAGGGTGAATGGCGCGGCCAGCGCTGGCATGGCCAGCCCGGCAAACAGCACAGCAAGAGAACGGCGCATAAGGAATCCCATCCGGTATCGTCAGAAAGACGTCACGCTAGCGCAATGCCGTGACAGCACCATGACAGCCGCAAACGACAAAGCCCCATCCGGAGGACGGGGCTTGCGGGCGGCAAGGCGCGGGGCTCAGCCCTGGCGCGCGATCAGCCAGTCCACGTAGCGGTCTACGCCCTGCTCCACGGTCAGCATCGGCGCGTCGTAGCCCGCTTCGCGCAGCTTGCCGATGTCGGCCTGGGTGAAGCTCTGGTACTTACCTTTCAGCGCCTCCGGGAATTCGATGTACTCCAGGATGCCCTGCTGCACCAGCTCTGCCAGCGTCAGCGCCGGCTTGCCCTCGTGGCGGCGGCAGGCGTTGACGGTGGCGACCGCCACGTCGTTGAACGGCTGCGCACGGCCGGAGCCGAGGTTGAAGATGCCGGACTTGTCCGGATTGTCGAGGAAGAACAGGTTGACGTTGACCACGTCCTCCACCGACACGAAGTCGCGGCTCTGGCTGCCGTTGTCCCAGCCGTCGTAACCGCCGAACAGCTTGACCTTGCCGGATTCGCGGTACTGGTTGAAGTTGTGGAACGCTACCGACGCCATGCGTCCCTTGTGCTGCTCCTGCGCGCCGTAAACATTAAAGTAGCGGAAGCCGGCCACCTGCGCGGTGAGGCCCTCCTTCATGCGGCGGCGCAGCACCTGGTCGAACAGGAACTTGGAATAGCCGTAGACATTGAGCGGGCCTTCATGCTGGCGCTCTTCCTTGAACACGCTGCCCTTGCCGTAGGTGGCGGCGCTGGACGCGTACAGGAACGGGACTTCTTCCGCCTGGCAGAATTCGAACAGCTCCAGCGTGTACTGGTAGTTGTTCTCCATCATGTACTTGCCGTCGTGGTTCATGGTGTCCGAGCAGGCCCCCTGGTGCAGGATGGCGCGGATCTCACCGTCGAAATCACCGCTGCCGATCAGGCTGATGAAGTCCTGCTTGTCGAGGTAGTCGCTGATCTCGCAGTTCACCAGGTTGATGAACTTGTCGCCGCGGGTCAGGTTGTCGACGGCGATGATGTCGGTTTCGCCGCGGGCATTGAGCGCCTTGATGATGTTGGAGCCGATAAAGCCGGCAGCGCCGGTCACCACGATGGTCATAGCATTTCCTTTAGGAAGTCAGAACGAGCTCCCCGGCTGGGCCAGAAACTGCAGCTCGTCCGCGGTAGAGGGGCGTCCCAGCGCGACATTGCGGTGGGGAAAGCGGCCAAAGCGGGCAATCACCTCGCGATGGCGGTGGGCGTAGTCGACGACACTGGCGCGTTCGGGGCTGTCCGGCGGCAGGCTTTCGAAGCGGCGTACCGCCTCGTGCTGGTCGGCCAGCGCTTCGCTGTGCTCCAGCGGCAGATAGAAGAACCAGCGTGCCACCGGTGGCAGTTGCTGCTCCAGCCCGGCAGCCAGCGCCGCTTTGGCCACCGTCCGCGCCGTCGCATCCAGCGCAAACGCCTGCGCCTCGCCGCGGAACAGGTTGCGCGAGAACTGGTCGGCCACGATCAGCCATGCCAGCACCGCGTGCGTGTCGGCCGGGTCCGGCAGCAGTTCGCCAGCGGCGGCGCGTTGCCACAGCGGCAAGAAACGCTGGCGGATGGCGCCGTCGAAGGCGGCATCCTTGCGGAACCAGGCGCTGCGGCTCGCGGCCAGCTGCGCGTCGTCCGTACCCTCAAACCAGAACTGCAATACCTGCGTCGCCCAGTCCGTCATCGCTGCCTCGCCTTACATTACAGTGCAAACAGTTCGCGCTGGTGGCACACGGCGGTGCCCAGCTTGGCCACCACGATGCCGGCGGCGGCATTGGCCAGCCGCATCGCCAGCGGCAGCTCCAGACCTGCGGCCAACATCAGGCCCAGGGTGCCGATCACTGTATCCCCGGCACCGGACACGTCGTACACCTCCTGCGCCAGCGTCGGTTCGTGCACCGCGCCATCGGCACGGTACAGCGTCATGCCCTCTTCGCTGCGTGTCACCAGCAGCGCGGTCAGGTCCAGCTCGGCACGCAGCGCCTCAGCCTTGGCGCTGAGCTGCGCCTCGGTCTGCCAGCTGCCGGCGACCTGCTTGAACTCGCTGCGGTTCGGCGTCAGCAGCGTGGCGCCGGCGTACTTGCTGTAGTCGTCGCCTTTCGGGTCGATCAGCACCGGCTTGCCGGCCTCCCGTGCCAGCGCGATCATGCGTGCGACGTGGGTGAGGCCGCCCTTGCCGTAGTCGGACAGGATCACCACGTCGTGTTCGGCGACGATGGCCGCGTACTCGTCCAGCTTGTCGGCGAGAATTTCATGGCTGGGCGCGTCCTCGAAATCGAGGCGGATCAGCTGCTGCTGCCGCGCCACCACCCGCAGCTTCACCGTGGTGGCGATGCCGGCATCGCGCTTGAACGAGGCGCGGATGCCGTCATTGGCCAGCAACCGCTCCAGCGCGGTCGCGGCCTCGTCGTCGCCGACCACCGACAGGATGGTGGCCGCACCGCCCAAGCTGGCGATATTGCGCGCCACGTTGGCGGCGCCACCGGCGCGCTCTTCCATGCGGCTGATTTTGGCCACCGGCACCGGTGCCTCCGGCGAGATGCGGCTCACATCGCCGAACCAGTAGCGGTCCAGCATCACGTCGCCGACCACCAGCACCTTGGCTGCGGCCAGCTGTGCGGCCAACGTTGCGGGCACGAGGCCCAGCGTGTTCAACAGGTTCATGCTCACCTCAACGGCCGATGGCGTGGTATTCGAAGCCCTGCGAGCGCAGCCAGGCCGGATCGTACATATTGCGGCCGTCGAAAATCAGCGGCTGCAGCAGCAGGCGTTTCAGCTCGGCAAAGTCCGGGCTGCGGAACGCCTTCCATTCGGTGGCGATCAGCAGCGCATCGGCGCCATGCAACGGGCTCATCATGTCGTCGGCGAAGGCAAAACCGGCGATGTCGGCCATGGTGCGCGACGCTTCGTGCATCGCCACCGGGTCAAAGGCGACCACTTGCGCGCCGCGACGGGTCAGTTCGTCGACAATCACGCGGCTCGGCGCCTCGCGCATGTCGTCGGTGTTGGGCTTGAACGCCAGCCCCCACAGCGCGAAACGGCGACCGCTCAGGTCGGCACCGAACTTGGCGACCACTTTTTCCACCAGCCGCAGCTTCTGTGCATCGTTGGCGGCTTCCACCGCGGTCAGCACGCGCATCGCGTGGCCGTTGTCGCGGCCGGTCGCCACCAGCGCCTTCACGTCTTTCGGGAAGCAGGAGCCACCGTAGCCGGTGCCCGGATACAGGAAGTGGTAGCCGATGCGCGGATCGGAGCCGATGCCCTTGCGCACCAGCTCGATGTCGGCACCCAGCGTTTCCGCGAGGTTAGCCAGCTCGTTCATGAACGAGATGCGGGTCGCCAGCATCGCGTTGGCAGCGTACTTGGTCAGCTCGGCGGAGCGCACGTCCATGAACAGGATGCGCTCGTGGTTGCGCTGGAACGGCTCGTACAGGCGGCGCATCATGTCGATGGCACGCTCGTCCCCGGCACCGACCACGATGCGGTCCGGCTTCATGAAGTCCTCGATCGCGGCGCCCTCTTTCAGGAATTCCGGATTGGACACCACGCTGTAGTCGATGCAGGTATCGCGTGCGGCCAACGTTGCCGCGATCGCGGCGTTGACCTTGTCGGCGGTGCCGACCGGTACTGTCGACTTGTCGACGATGACCTTGTAACCGTTCATGTGCTGGCCGATATTGCGCGCGGCGGCCAGTACATACTGCAGGTCGGCGGAGCCGTCCTCGTCCGGCGGCGTACCGACGGCGATGAACTGGATGTCGCCGAACGCGACCGACGCGGCAACGTCGGTGGTGAAGCTGAGGCGACCGGCGACGACGTTGCGCTTGACCATTTCGTCCAGCCCCGGCTCGTAGATCGGGATGCCGCCGGCCTGCAGCATGGCGATCTTGGCCGGATCCACGTCCAGGCACAGCACGTGATTGCCCACTTCGGCGAGACAGGTGCCGGTGACCAGGCCGACATAGCCCGATCCGATTACGGTAATTTTCATGCTTTTGTCGCCAGATAGGATTGAATGTCGGTATTGATCGCCGTCAGCGCGGCCAGCGGATCGGCGGCCTGGGTGATCGGACGGCCGATCACCAGGTAGTCGGCGCCGGCCTGCAGCGCGGCCACCGGGGTCATCACCCGGCGCTGGTCGTCGGCGGCGCTGTCGGCGAGGCGGATGCCCGGGGTCACCAGTTTGAAGTCGTGGCCCAGCTCGGCCTTCAGCAGCGGCGCTTCCTGCGCCGAGCACACCACACCGTCCAGCCCGCTGTCGCGCGTCAGCCGTGCCAGGCGCAGCACCTGCTCCTGCGGCGGCACGGTGATACCGATCTCGGCCAGATCGCTGGCCTCCATGCTGGTCAGCACCGTGACCGCGATCAGCAGCGGGCGCTGGCTGTACTGCGCCAGCGCCTCGGCTGCGGCGGTCATCATGCGGCGGCCGCCGGAGGCGTGCACGTTGACCATCCACACCCCGGCTTCGGCCGCCATCTTGCAGGCGTGCGCCACCGTGTTGGGGATGTCGTGGAATTTCAGGTCCAGGAACACCTGGAAGCCGCGCGCCTGCAACTGCTGCAGCAGCTGCGGGCCGGCGGCGGTAAACAGCTCCTTGCCGACCTTCAGCCGGCACTGCAATGGGTCAAGACGAGAGGCAAAGGCCAGCGCGGCATCGGCGGTGGCAAAATCCAGTGCCACCAGCACCGGCGAGGTAACGTTGGCCGCAAGGCCAGGCGCCATCAAGGGATTCATGTTGTTCCAGTCTTCAATGCTTGAAATCAATGGGTTTCCGAGCGATTGGGGGTGAAGCTCTCCCACTCGCCGCAGGCCGGGCAGTGCCAGAAGAAGGCCCGCGAGCGGAAATTGCAGCGTTTGCAGCGGTGCACGGTCAGCCGCTGCGCGTGCTTCATGATCAGTGCGCGCGCCACTTCGGCGTCCATGCGCCCTTCCGGGCTCAGCTCGTCCATTTGCGCTTCCACCAGGCGGTAGACGCCGAGCAGGTTCGGCCGTGCGTGTACCGCTTCGCGCACCGCTTCCAGAGCCCTGGCCTCGCCTTCGTAGGTGGCCACCTTCTGGTACAGCAGGTCGGTCAGTTCCAGCTGCGAAAAGGTGCGCTGATAACCGCGCAGCAGCGCAATGCCTTCCGCCGCCTTGCCCAGCGACTCGTAGGCGTCGAACAGGCGCTCGGCGACCATCGCCAGGTATTCGTAGTTCTGCTTCTCGATCGCCTGCCACGCGGCGATGGCGGCTTCCGGCTGGCCGGCGGCGACCTCGATGTCACCGAGCAGGATGCTGGCGCGCACGCACTTGCGGTTGGCGGCAAACGCTTCCTGCACGTAGCGGCGTGCCTTATCGTAGTCGGACTGGTATAGCGCACCCTGTGCCAGCTCGCAGAAAAACTGCGCCACCTCGTGCTGGAAGGAGTGGGCGTCGCTACGCAGCTCGCGCGCGGTGGCGACCGCCTTTTCCCAGTCGCGGTCCTGCTGGTAGATGCTCAGCAGCTGCTCGCGCGCGGCACGGCCCATGGTCTGGCTGGGCAGCAGCTTGACCAGGATTTCCTCGGCGCGATCGACCAGCCCGGCCTTGTGAAAGTCCTGCGACAGCTCGAAACGCACCTGTGCCTTTTGCTCGTTACTGAGATCCGGCAGTTCCAGCACCTGCTGGTGCAGGCGGATGGCGCGGTCGTTCTCGCCGCGGCGGCGGTACAGCTTGCCCAGGCTCAACTGCACTTCCAGTGCCTGCGGATGGGCGCGAGCCACTTCCGCCAGCGAGCGGGCGGCGACATCGGTCTTGTCATCGACCAGCGCGTCCAGCCCCTTGTAAAAACCGGCCGGCACTTCGCGTGCCTGTTTCAGTACGGCGCGCATGTCGACGCGCGCGGCCAGCCAGCCCAGACCGAAAAATGCCGGGAACAGCAACAGCCACCACAGATCAATATCCAAAATCCAACCTCGGTACGGGAATGCCGGCAAACGGCAGAAGCAAATCAGTCAGCCAGTGCGTCGCTCGGGTCTTTGGTCACCCGGCTGCTGGCCTGTCTGGAGCGCAATTCCTTCTTGAGCTGCGACAGCTCGCGACGGACACGCAGGGAATAGGTAAAGGTGGCCAGCATCGCAATCAGCACACCGGCAACAAAGAACACCAGCAACAGCAGGATCAGCGGCGCATTCCAGCTTTGTCCAAAAAACAGCTTGAACTCGACGATGGCACTGTTCTGCACGGTTACCGCCACCAGCAGCACCAGCAGCACCAGCTCCAGCAAGCGAACGAGGTAACGCATAACGACTCCGGCCTGATCAAAAATTATCGCAAGTTTAAACGAAAGCGTGCGCCCCCCCAAGCCGGAAGCGGAATAAAAAAACGCTGCGGTAAACCGCAGCGTTTTGCAGACAGGCACATCGGGCGCTTACTCGGAAGCCCCCGGGGCAAGATCCACGCGTTCGCGCAGCTCTTTGCCTGCCTTGAAGTGAGGCACGTATTTCTCAGGAACGACAACGCTGGAGCCGGACTTGGGGTTGCGGCCAACCCGCGGCGGACGGTAGTTCAGATCGAAGCTACCGAAGCCGCGAATCTCGATTCGCTGCCCTTTTGCCAGGCTGCCGGCCATCGCATCCAGAATGGTTTTGACGGCCAGTTCAGCATCTTTGGCGACCAACTGAGGATAACGCTCGGCAAGCCTCGCAATAAGCTCAGATTTGGTCATATCCATCACTTATTCGTTGCCGCCGGACAGTTTAGCCTTGAGCAGGGCGCCCAGGCTGGTAGTACCGGCAGACACGTTCGCGCTGGCATCAGCAGAGATCGCGCCCATGGCGGCTTTCTCTTCCTGCATGTCTTTCGCCTTGATCGACAGGCTGATGGAGCGAGCCTTGCGGTCAACAGCGATGATCACGGTTTCAACTTCGTCACCCTCTTTAACGTGGGTACGGATGTCTTCAACGCGGTCACGCGACACTTCGGAAGCACGCAGGTAACCTTCAACGTCGCTATCCAGCTGGATCACGGCGCCTTTGGCATCAGCAGACTTCACCACGCCCTTAACCAGCGCGCCCTTGTCGTTCATGGCAACGTAGTTGTTAAACGGATCGCCTTCCAGTTGCTTGATGCCGAGGGAGATGCGCTCTTTCTCAACGTCGATGGACATAACCACGGCTTCAACTTCGTCGCCCTTCTTGAAGCGGCGAACGGCTTCTTCGCCGGTCTCGTTCCAGGACAGGTCGGACAGGTGAACCAGGCCGTCGATGCCGCCTGGCAGACCAACGAACACGCCGAAGTCGGTGATCGACTTGATGGCGCCCTTGATCTTGTCACCCTTCTTGAAGTCGTCAGCGAAGGCGTTCCATGGGTTGGCCTGGCACTGCTTCATGCCCAGGCTGATACGACGACGGTCTTCGTCGATCTCGAGGATCATGACTTCAACTTCGTCGCCCACCTGAACTACCTTGGATGGGTGTACGTTCTTGTTGGTCCAGTCCATTTCGGACACGTGAACCAGACCTTCGATACCCTGTTCGATTTCAACAAAGCCACCGTAGTCGGTCAGGTTGGTTACCTTGCCGAACAGGCGGGTGCCGGCAGGGTAACGGCGGGACAGGCCCACCCACGGATCTTCGCCCAGCTGCTTGAGACCCAGCGAAACGCGGTTCTTGTCCTGATCGAACTTGAGAACCTTGGCTTCAACTTCGTCACCAACGGCCAGAACTTCGGACGGGTGCTTGACACGGCGCCATGCCAGGTCGGTGATGTGCAGCAGACCATCGATACCGCCCAGGTCAACGAACGCACCGTAGTCGGTGATGTTCTTGACGATACCCTTAACCACCAGGCCTTCACGCAGGGTTTCCAGCAGTGCCTTGCGCTCTTCGCCCAGGGTTTCTTCCAGAACCGCACGGCGCGAAACAACCACGTTGTTGCGCTTGCGATCCAGCTTGATAACCTTGAACTCAACTTCCTTACCTTCGTAAGGAGTGGTGTCTTTCACCGGACGTACATCTACCAGCGAACCCGGCAGGAAGGCGCGGATGCCGTTAACCATAACGGTCAGACCACCCTTGACTTTACCGCTGATCACGCCAGACAGGATCTTGCCAGCTTCCAGAGCCTCTTCCAGGTCAATCCACGCAGCCAGACGCTTGGCTTTTTCGCGGGACAGCTTGGTTTCGCCAAAGCCGTTTTCCAGGGAGTCGATGGCAACAGTGACGAAATCGCCAATTGCTACTTCAACCTGGCCATTGTCACCCTTGAATTCTTCAACAGGGATCAGCGACTCGGACTTCAGACCGGCGTTAACGGTAACGAAGTTGGAATCGATGGAAACGACTTCAGCAGTGATTACTTCACCGGCGCGCATTTCTTGCAGAGCCAGGCTCTCTTCAAACAGGGCGGCGAAGCTATCCATTACGAGGTTAGTCATCAGATTTACTCTTGTTGCATGCCTTGCGTCACGCGGGGTTAGGTTTGAGGACTGCCGGTGCAAGGAAACCGAAGCAGCGTGCTACAAAAATGAACAACCGGGCGCCTTTATCGTTCGCGAAACCACTGCAGCACCTGCTTGACCGCCTGGTCAATGGTGAGCGCGGAGGTATCTAGCAAACGGGCATCCGGTTCTTGTCTCAACGGGGCAACGCTCCGTGCCGCGTCACGCGCGTCACGGTCACAAATATCCTGCTGAATCTGCGGGAGGTTAGCAGATTCCCCTTTTGCGATCAACTGCTTATAGCGTCGCGCGGCGCGTTCTTCGGCGCTAGCGGTCAGGAAAACCTTGAGCTCGGCGCGCGGGAACACCACCGAACCCATGTCGCGGCCGTCGGCCACCAGCCCCGGCGTCTGCTGGTAGGCACGCTGGCGCTCAAGCAGCGCGGCGCGCACGCTCGGCAGCGCGGCGACTCTGGAGGCGCCCATGCCGATATCCTCGGCGCGGATCGCGGCGCTGACATCGTGGCCATCCAGCCACACCTTGTCGTCGGTAAAGGCCGCCGGCAGCTGTGCGGCCAACCTGGCGACCTGGTTTTCGTCTTCCCAACTCACGCCTTCGCGCAGCGCGTACAGCGCGGCCAGCCGGTACAGCGCACCGGAATCGAGATAATGGAAGCCCAGCTCGCGGGCAACGAGTGCCGCCACGGTGCCTTTGCCGGAGGCGGACGGGCCATCGATGGTAATAACGGGTCGGAGCATGGCCATGAAAGAAAGCCTGACTGAAAACCCGATATTGTAACGCAGCTGCCGCCGCAGCGGATGTTTGCGCGGCAATGCACAATAACGGTACAGTCGGTACAGAGATCACCCGATGCCGGCGCGCCGCACGCGCGACCGGCGCAGACAGCGGCCAGCGCCGCGCCCCGAACAAAATCAACGAGCAAGACCGCCATGGAACAACTGACGCTACACCCGATTCCCCATCTCGCCGGCACCGTCAAACTGCCCGGCTCGAAGAGCATTTCCAACCGCACCCTGCTGCTGGCCGCACTGGCCGACGGCCAGACCCTGGTGCGCGACCTGCTCGATTCCGACGACATCAGCCGCATGCTGGAAGCGCTGGCCACGCTGGGCGTCACCGTCGAGCAGCAGGGCAACAGCCGCGACTTCCTGGTGCACGGCACCGGCGGCCTGTTTGCGGTCAAGGATGCCGACCTGTTCCTCGGCAACGCCGGCACCGCCTTCCGCCCACTGACCGCCGCGCTGGCGCTGATGCAGGGCCACTACCATCTGCACGGCGTGGCACGCATGCACGAGCGCCCGATCGGCGATCTGGTCGACGCGCTGCGCGTGGCCGGCGCCGATATCGATTATCTAGGCAATGACGGTTTCCCGCCGCTGCAGATCAAGCCGGCCGGCGTCAACAGCGGCAAGGTCATTCCGGTGAAGGGCAACGTCTCCAGCCAGTTCCTCACCGCGCTGCTGATGGCGCTGCCGCTGACCGGCGAAAGTGTCACCATCGAGGTGGTCGGCGAGCTGATTTCCAAGCCGTATATCGAGATCACTCTCAATCTGATGGCGCGCTTCGGCGTGAACGTGCAGCGTGATGGCTGGCAGCGCTTCAACATTGCCGGCGGCCAACGTTACCGCTCGCCGGGCGAGATCCACGTCGAGGGCGACGCGTCCAGCGCGTCCTACTTCCTGGCGGCCGGCGCGCTGGCTGGTGGCCCGGTGCGGGTGGAAGGGGTTGGCCGCAGCAGCATCCAGGGCGATGTAAAATTCGCCGACGCGCTGGCGCTGATGGGCGCCGAGATCAGCATCGGCGACAACTGGATCGAGGCACGCGCGCCGCAGGGCGGCCTCAAGGCCATCGACGTGGACCTGAACCACATCCCGGACGCGGCGATGACCATCGCGGTGGCCGCGCTGGCCGCCAACGGCACCACCACCATCCGCAACGTGGAAAGCTGGCGGGTGAAGGAAACCGACCGCCTGGCGGCGATGGCCACCGAGCTGCGCAAGGTCGGCGCCACGGTGGTGGAAACCCAGGACAGCATCAGCGTCACCCCACCGGCTACGCTGATTGCCAATGCCGAGATCGACACCTACGACGACCACCGCATGGCGATGTGCTTCTCGCTGGTGGCGCTACTGGGCACGCCGGTGATCATCAACGACCCGAAGTGCGTGGCCAAGACCTTCCCCGACTACTTCGAGGTGCTGGGCAAGCTGGCAAACCGCTAAACGTTGGCCGCAAGCCAAAAGCCGCTGCAAATGCAGCGGCTTTTTTCATGGCCGGCACTTGCCAGCAGCGGGCACAGAACACAAAATATTGCGTCAATTAACACCAAACAACACAAGATGAGCAACCCGTTCACCCTACGTCGCGACTTCATGGCGCGCTTCGACATGAGCCTGCCGGCCACGCCGCAATTCGATGCTGCCGCCCTCGCCATGTGGCAAACCATGCTGCAGGAAGAGTGGCAGGAATTCATGACCGCGCTGCAGGACTACCAGCGTATCCAGCAGGCCGACCCGGCCGAGCAGACCCGGTTGCGCGCCGAGCTGGCGGCCGAGGGCGTGGACGTACTGAACGTGCTGCTCGGCCTGCTGCTGTCACAGGGACTGCCGGTGGAAAAGATGTTCGACGCGATCCATGCGGCCAACCTGGCCAAGTGCGTGGACGGCAAGGTGCTGCGCCGCGAAGACGGCAAGATCCTGAAACCGACCGGCTGGCAGGCGGCGGACAAAGAAGGGGTGATCCGCCAGCACGGCGGCTAACGCCGCCCTCCCCTGATGCTGCATTGCGCCGCCTTGCAGTGCGCCTGCGGCGGTCGGCACCGGCGACGCCCTGCTCAACTACGCGGCGAGGCTATGTTAGGCGAGGCGAGAGCGCCAGGTCCGGCGTAACCACAACGACGGATCAGCCGCGCCGTGCAGCCAACCTTTGCAGCAGCTTGTCCAGCTGCGCGGCGAATGCCTGGCGGTCGCGCTGGCTGAACGCTGCCGGCCCACCGGTCTGCACCCCGCTGTCGCGCAGCTCGGTCATGAAGTTGCGCAGCGTCAGCGCCTCGCGGATGGTGGCGTCGCTGTACAGCTCGCCGCGCGGATTGAGCGCCAGCGCGCCCTTGGCCACCACCTGCGCCGCCAGCGGAATGTCGGCGGTGACCACGATGTCACCCGGCTGCGCCTGCTGCGCGATGTGATTGTCGGCAACGTCGAAGCCGGCCGGCACCTGCTGCGCGCGAATGTGCGGCGACGGTGGCACGCGCAGCAGCTGGTTGGCGACCAGCACGGTGCGGGTGGCGGTGCGGTCGGCAGCACGGAACAGGATGTCCTTGATCACCGCCGGACAGGCGTCGGCGTCGACCCAGATGGTGGTGGCGTTCGGCGCGCTCATGAATTGCCCCGCAGGAATTTCTGGTGCCAGCCATGACGTGCCTCGCGCGCACGCTCGAAGCGCGCGGTCAGCGCCGCGGCATCGCCGCTGGCCAGCTCATCGCGCAGGCTGTCCAGCGCCGCGCGATAGCCGTCCAGCTCCGCCAACAGTGCGTCGCGGTTGGCCAGCGCGATGTCGCGCCACATCTCCGGATGACTGCCGGCGATGCGGGTGAAATCGCGAAAACCGGTAGCGGCAAAATCGAAACAGCGTTCGCCATCCTGCTTGGCGACGATCATGTCGACGTAGGCGAAGGCCAGCAGGTGCGGCAGGTGGCTGACGGTGGCGAACACCGCGTCGTGCTCGGCGGCGCTCATCTCGTACACCCGCGCGCCGCAGGCCTGCCACAGCTCGCGCACCAGGGCGGCGGCGGCGGCGGCCGTTTCCGGCAGCGGCGTCACCACGATGCGACGGTTGTCGTACAGCCCGTACTGCGCGGCGACGGCGCCGGACAGGTCGGAGCCGGCAATCGGGTGCGCCGGCACGCACTGCGTCAGGTGGCCGGCGAGGTGCGCGCGCATCAGCGCCACCACGTCGCTCTTGGTGCTGCCGCCGTCGGTGACCACGCAGTGCGCGGGCAGCTGCGGCGCGATGTCGGCGAACACGCGCGCCATCTGCCCCACCGGTGTCGCCACCAGCACGATGTCAGCGTGGCGCACCGCGTCGGCGGCGCTGTGGCTGGCCTCGTCGATGACGCCCAGTTCGATGGCGCGCTCCAGGTTGGCCGCCGAGCGGCCGACCCCGATCACGCGGCCAACCTTGCCGGCACGCTTCAGTGCCAGCGCAAACGAGCCGCCAATCAGGCCGACACCGATCACCACCAGGGTCAACTTGCCCTCACCCGCCTGCATGCTACCGTCCCGTTCTGTCACTATCGAAGCGGCTATCATAACCTTATTTTTGCAGTGCAAAAGGAGTAAACATGGCCGCCGCGCTTTACATCTACTACCGCGTGCAGGACAACATTCTGCCAATCCGGCAACAGGCAGAGACGCTACTGGCAGAAATCGAGAAAGCAACCGGCATCAAGGGCAGATTATTGCAACGCCGCGATGATGCGCAGACCTGGATGGAGGTGTACGAGCCGGTGGCCGACGCCGACGCGCTGCAGCAGGCGCGGCAAGGCGCGCTCACGACGCGGCCGCTGCTGGCCGCGCTGTCACTGCACGAGGAATGGTTCGTGCCGCTGGCCTGAGCGCCTGTTCACGATCTGCCGCCACTTGATCTCAATGGGCGATAGCGCGTTGAAAACGACTTCGGCCGCTGGTTGATATCCGGCTCAACGCCGCTTCTTCAACCGTTTTGCCTTGTCCCGCGTGAGCGCACGAGACCATAAACACGCGCGGAGGCGGCACCGGGCGGAGACGCCAGCCAAAGCGCAGCCAGCGGGCGGGCGGCGCCGAGCGACTATCCGGCGGTCACAAGGTTGGCCGCAACACCCGCCACCAGCTAACGCCAGCGGCGCAGCAGCAGCGAGTTGCTGACCACCGACACCGAACTCATCGCCATCGCCGCGCCGGCGATCACCGGATTGAGCAGGCCCAGCGCCGCCAGCGGGATGCCGAGCACGTTATAGATGAAGGCGAAGAACAGGTTCTGGCGGATCTTGCGCAGCGTGGCGCGCGACAGGCGGATGGCGTCGACCAGGTGCAGCAGGTCGCCGGCCATCAGCGTCACGTCGGCGGTGTCGATGGCGACGTCGGAACCGGCGCCCATGGCAAAGCTGACGTTAGCCGCCGCCAGCGCCGGCGCGTCGTTGACGCCGTCGCCGACCATCGCCACCACCTGCCCCTGCTGTTGCCACTGCTTGACCAGCGCCGCCTTGTCCTCCGGCCGCAGCGCGGCGTGCACCTCGGCGATGCCGGCCTGCGCGGCGATGTGTTCGGCGCTGGCCAGCTTGTCGCCGGTCAGCATCACCACGCGAATGCCCTGCGCCTGCAGCGCGCTCACCGCCTGCGCCGAGCTGGCGCGCAGCTGGTCGGCCAGCGCGATCAGCCCCAGCGCCACGCCGTCGCGACTGACCGCCAGCACCGTCTTGCCCTGCGCGTACCACGGCTGCGCCGCCGCCGGCACGCTGCCCAGCGCCCAGTCTGGCACTCCGACCCGCAGCGTGCTATCACCCAAAGCGACGCTGACGCCCTGCCCGACGTGCGCCTGGAAGGCGCTCACCGCCGGCAGGGACAGGCCGCGGGCACTGGCGGCGGCCACCACCGCACGCCCCAGCGGATGTTCGGAGCCGGCCTCGGCGGCGGCGGCCAGCGCCAGCAGGCCGTTCTCGTCCACCTCTGCCAGCGGCAGCAGGTCGCTGACCTGCGGCTTGCCTTCGGTGAGGGTGCCGGTCTTGTCCACCACCAGCAGCCGGATCGCCGCCGCATGCTCCAGCGCCGCGGCATTGCGGAACAGCACGCCGCGACGTGCGCCGTTGCCCATGCCGACCATCACCGCGGTCGGCGTCGCCAGCCCCAGCGCGCAGGGGCAGGCGATCACCAGTACCGCCACCGCGTGGATCAATGCCTGTTGCCAGTCACTGGTCAGCAGCCCGGTGGAGACAAAGGTCAGCATGGCGATGGCGACCACCACCGGCACGAACACCGCCGAGATGCGGTCGGCCAGCTGCTGGATCGGCGCCTTGCTGCCCTGCGCCTCGGCCACGCGGCGCACGATGGCGGCGAGCTGGGTGCGGTTGCCGACCGCGGTGGCGCTCACCTTCAGCATGCCGCCCTGGTTGTGGGTGCCGGCGTAGACGCTGTCGCCCGCGCGGCGCTCCACCGGCAGGCTTTCGCCGGTGAGCAGGCTCTCGTCCAGCACCGCCGCGCCGTCGATCACGGTGCCGTCCACCGCCACCCGTTCGCCGTGCTGCACCAGCACCACATCGCCGGCCTGCAGTGCCGACAGCGCTTTCTCCAGCACCACGCCGCCCTGCTCGACGCGGGCGGTTTTCGGGGTCAGCGCCAGCAGGCTGCGGATGGCGCCGGCGGTGCGCCCCTTGGCGCGCGCCTCCAGCAGCTTGCCCAGCAACACCAGCGTGATCACCACCGCGCTGGCCTCGAAATAGACGTGCTGCTGCGACCAGCCCACCACCGTCACCCACGCCGACCACGCCCACGCCATGCCGGTGCCCAGTGCCACCAGCACGTCCATATTGGCACCGCCGCCGCGCAGTGCGTGCCAGGCGCCGCGGTAGAAACGCCAGCCGACCAGCCATTGCACCGGGGTGGCCAGCAGCAGCTGCCAGTAACGCGGCAGATAGCCGTGATGGCTGCCCAGCAGCATCGGCACCATTTCCAGCAGGAAGGGCAGCGTCAGCGCCGCCGCCAGCCAGAACCAGCGCAACTCGTGGCGGTAGCGCGCGGCGGCACGCTGCTCGCGACTGTCGCCGCCCTGCTCCTCGGCGATGCGGGCGCCGTAGCCGGCCTGGCTCACCGCCGCCAGCAGCTGCGCGCTGTCGGGCGCCCCCGGCGCCAGCTGCAGCCGTGCCGTTTCGCTGGCGAAATTGACCGTCGCGCTCACCCCCGGCTGGCGGTTGAGCACCTTTTCGATGCGCGTGGCGCAGGCGGCGCAGGTCATGCCCTCGATCTCCAGCTGCAGTATTTGCGGCGGCACGCTGAAGCCGGCCTGCTCGATCGCCGCCACCAGCTGGTCGACATTGCGCTGCTGCGGGTCATAGCTGATCTGCGCGCTCTCGCTGGCAAAACTGACGCTGGCGCTGACCCCCGGTTGCCGCGACAGCACTTTTTCGATGCGCAGCGCGCAGGCGGCGCAAGTCATGCCTTCGACAGGCAGGGTGATGCGGGTAGCAGACATGGCACGGCTCCGGGTATGGTCAACGCCAAGCCATCATATACCCCAGCAGGGTATATGACAAGTTGCCGCCGGCCGCCCTGTTTCGCGCCGCGCCCCAGCAAACACCGCCCCACCAAACACTGCGGCCAACCTTGAGACAAGGTTGGCCGCAATGGCAACGACAGTGGCGGTACTAAGTGGTGATGGCGGTGACGGCGCTAGCCCATCACCCGGTTGCGGCCGCCCTGCTTCGCCAGGTACAGCTGGGTATCGGCACGGTTGAGCAGGCTCTCCACGTCCTCCCCGCTCTGGAACGCGGCCACCCCCAGGCTGGCGGTGATCTGCACCGTGCGGCCGTCGGCGAGGATCACCGAGGTGCTGATCGCCGCGCGCAGCCGCTCCGCCGTCACCAGCGCCGCGGCCAGATCGGTCTCCGGCAGCACGATGACGAACTCCTCGCCGCCGAAACGCACCACCCAGTCGATGTCCTGCCGCAACTGGCTATTGATGCGCAGCGCGATGGCACGCAGCACCTCGTCGCCGGCGAGGTGGCCGAAACGGTCGTTGACCGGCTTGAAGTGGTCGGCATCGCAGAACACCACCGCCAGCGGCCGCTGGTAGCGCTGCGCGCGCTCCAGCTCAGACGGCAGCCGCTCGCTGAGCAGCGCGCGGTTGTAGCAGCCGGTCAGCCCGTCGCGGATCGACAGCTCGCGGATGTCGCTGAGCGCGGCATCCAGCTGCCGGGTGCGCTCCTCCACCTGCTGGTCCAGGGTATCGATGTGGCGGCTGATCGCCGCCTGCAGCGTGGCAAAACCGCGTGCCACCAGGTCGATCTCGTCGTGATGCGGCCGGGGCGGCCGCGACAGCTGCAGCGGCACGGTCAGCGACGACGGCGCCAGCCGACCGGCAAAATCGGCCATGCCACGCAGTGGACGCTCCACCTCGCGGCGCAGTACGTAGGCGACCAGGCTGCAGATCAGCAGCGTCAGCAGCAGGTAGCCGAGGAAGATGGCGAGCAGCGCCTGTGTCAGCGCCTGGTACAGCAGCGCCGGCTGCACCACGATCAGCAGCGTGCCCAGCGCCTCGCCGCTGCCGCGCGGCGGCGGGATCTCGAAGCGGCGGCTCGGCTGCTGCCGCAGCAGCGCGGCATCGCCGGCCTCGAACACCTGGCCGGTGGCGACATTGAGCCGCGCATAGCCGATCTCCGGCTTGGCGACGATGGTTTCCACCTGGCGACGCACCGCCTCGGCCTCGATGTCCCAGATGCCGACCGACAGCATCGGCAGGTTGCTGCTGACGATGTCCTGCAGCGTGGCCTCGAAGCGCTGCTGCACCTGGCGGTAGGTCAGCACGCCCTGCACCGCGCTGAGCAGCAGCGCGCAGGCGGTCGCCAGCAGCATGATGCGGCGAATCAGCACATGGGCGAGCGGACGGTAGGCAGCGGTCACCATGACTCCTTGTGCATTACAGCAGCTGGCGGAAATCGAAGTTGTAGCGGCGCAGTCCGGGATTGTGCTGCTTGCTGTAACGGCGGAAATCGACGCGACTGAAATCCAGCTTGCCGTAGCGCTGCATGAACTGCGCCGCGCTGCGGTCGTTGAACAGGGTGAACATCGGCCGCACCAGCTCCAGCCCCTCGTCGGCAAAGTCGCGCCCATGATGGTAATCGTAGAGCATCACCAGCGACCAGGCACCGGCAATGAAGTGGCCGCCGGCCAGCACGCTGAGGCTGTCGTCGCGCAGCGCCGCCAGCGCCTGCGCCGAGGTATTGATGCCGCTGAAGAAGGCGTCCTTGCCCGGCTGGCCGCCGCGCTGGCGCCAGGCATCCATCGCGCCGAAGGCCATCAGGTCGTTGCCGGCCCACAGCAGCCGCGCCTGCGGATAGCGGCGGAACAGCCAGCCGCCCTGCTCCTCAGCGCGCTGCTGGTTCCAGCCTGCGTACACCTCCTGCAGCAGCACCACGTCGCCGGCCTCGGTCACCGCGCGGCGCATGCCCTCGCTGCGCAGCAGGGAACTGGGCGTCGAGCGGTCACCGCCGATGGCCAGCAGCGGCAGCTTGCCGTTGACGCGCGGCAGGCCGGCACGGCGGCCGCGCTCGATCAGCGCCCGCGCGGTGAGGTAGCCGGCATCCTCGGCGCGCGGCTCCAGCGAGCCGAGCCAGTGGCGGAAGTGCATGCGCGGCAGGCCGATCGCCGGCTGGCCCGGCTGGTCGTCGCGACCGCTGAAGGCCATGAAGCTGCGGATGCCGGCGGCCTCGAACAGACGCAGCAGCTCCGGCGCGGTGCCGTAGTCGTTGCTGAACACCACGTAATCCGGCCGCTGCGCCGCCGGCAGCGCGATGATCTGCCGTGCCAGCGCCAGCGCGCGCGGATGCTCGCGCTCGGCGTACAGCACCTGCAGCCGGATGCCGAGATCGCTTGCTGCCGCCTCCATCGCCCGCGTCGCGGTCAGCCAGTACACCTCGTCGTGCTTGCCGGGATTGATGAAGGTCACCGACAGCGCCATCGCGGGCAGGCTGAGGCAACACAGTAGCAGGGCAAGCATTCGGCGCATGGGGGCAGACCTGTGGCGAAACGATGGCGATTGCATTGCCGCCCCGCGACAGCGCGGGCGCGGCAACGCCGGTGAACCGCCGATTATGGCGTGCACACCGGTCAGCGCCAACCCTGCTGCCGACAGGGTTGCCACCAGCATGGCTGCTGGTTTGACCACAGCATAGCCGGCGTCGGCGCTCAGGCAACGCCAAGGTGGGCCGCAATGCCCTCGCAACAACGCGGCGCCGGCCGCAAGAAAAACGCCCGTACCGGCAGGTACGGGCGTGGCAGTGAAAACCCCGGGATCAGTGTTCGACCGCGGTACGCAGCTTCTCGGCGCGGCCGCGCAGCCATTCCAGCGTCAGCAGCAGCGCGATGGAGAACAGGATCAGCACCGTGGCCGCGGCGGCGATCGCCGGGCTGATGTTTTCCTTGATGCCGCCGAACATCTGCCGTGGCAGCGTCGACTGCTCCGGACCGGCCAGGAACAGGGTGACCACCACTTCGTCGAACGAGGTGGCGAAGGCGAACAGGCCACCGGAGATCACGCCCGGCGCGATCAGCGGAAACACGATGCGGCGATAGGTGGTCAGCGGGTTGGCGCCGAGGTTGGCGCTGGCCTTGATCAGGTTGACGTTGAAGTTGCTCAGCGTCGCCGACACGGTAATCACCACGAACGGCACGCCCAGCGCGGTGTGCACCAGGATCAGGCCGAGGTAGCTGTTGGTCAGCCCCAGCGGCGCGAAGAACAGGTAGGAACCGACGCCGACAATCACCACCGGCACCACCATCGGCGAGATCAGGATGCTCATCAGTAGCGCCTTGCCGGGGAAGTTGCTGGAACTCAGCCCGACCGCGGCCAGCGAACCGAGCACCATCGCCAGCAGCGTCGCCGCCGGCGCCACGATGAAGCTGTTCTTCAGCGAGTTCAGCCACACCTCGTTGCCGAAGAATTCCTGATACCAGCGCAGCGAGAAGTTCTCGATCGGGTACAGCAGGAAGGTGTTGTCCGAAAACGAGAGCGGAATGATCACCAGCAGCGGCGACACCAGGAAGATCAGGACCGACACGCACAGGATGCGGAACGTCCAGAACCAGATGCGCTCGATCGGGGAAGCGTAGTTTGGCAGCATGATTTACCCCAGACTCAGTTTGTTAGCACCCACCAGCTTGCTGTACACCGCGTACAGCGTCATGGTGGCAACCAGCAGCAGCGAGCCCAGTGCCGCGGCCATGCCCCAGTTGATGGTGACGTTGGTGTAGAACGCGACGTAGTAGCTGACCATCTGCTCTTGCGGACCGCCCAGCAGTGCCGGGGTGATGTAGTAGCCCATGCACATGATGAACACCAGCAAGGCACCGGCCGCGACACCGGCCACCGTCTGCGGGAAGTAGATCTTCCAGAACGCGGCGAACGGGTGGTCACCCAGCGAAATGGCGGCACGCATATAGGTCGGCGGAATGCTCTTCATCACGCTGTAGGCCGGCAGGATCACGAACGGCAGCAGGATGTGCACCATGGCGATGTAGACGCCGGTACGGTTGAACGCCAGCTGCAGCGGTTCACCGATGATGCCCAGCCCCATCAGCGCCGAGTTGATCAGGCCTTCCTGTTGCAGCAGCACGATCCACGATGCCACCCGTACCAGCACCGAGGTCCAGAACGGCAGCAACACCAGGATCATCAGCAGGTTGCTCTTGCGTGCCGGCAGGTTGGCCAGCCAGTAGGCAATCGGGTAGCCCAGCAACACGCTGATCAGCGTGATCCACATGCTCATCCACAGCGTGCGGCCGAAGATGCTGAGGAAGGCGCGTTCTTCTTCCGGTGCCAGCTCCGGAGTGCCGGCCTTGGTTTCACGCAGGTCCAGCGAGCTGTACAGGTAGTACGGCGTCCACGACTTGGCGTTCTTGGCAATCACGTGCCAGTGGTCGGGATCGCCCCAGCGCTCGTCCATCGCGATGAACTGGTCGCGCACCGATTCACCGGCGGCCACTTCCAGCGGCATCTTGCGCGCGCTGCGCTGGATCAGCGAGCGGAAGCCGCTGATGTCCATGTTCAGGCGCTTGGAGATTTCGGAAACGGTTTTCTGTTCTTTGGCGACGGTCAGGTCGCGTGCCATCGCGGCAAATACCGCTTCCGACGGCAGGCCGCGGCGATCCCAGCTGGCGATTTCCGCCGAGGTCTGCGGCAAATAGGTAATGACTTCCGGGTTATCCACACTGCGCTTGAGCAGCATGGCAATCGGCACCAGGAAGGTCAGCAACAGGAACAGCGCCAGTGGCGCAACCAGCGCGATAGCCTTCAGCTGCTTGTTGCGACGTTCGCGGGCCAGCTTGACTTTCAGGGATTCGCCGTCGGCGGCAGTCAGTGGCGCATTCATGGTCATAGTCTCGGACATGGGCAAACACTTGATGAGTGCAGCCCGGTCAGGACCGGGCCGCATGGCAGCAGACAACGGCAGCCGTCCCCCGCTGCGGCCAGGGTTGGCCGCAACGGTGTCAGGCTGCCAGGACAGCGATTAGCGTGCAGCCCAAGCGTTGAAACGCTCTTCCAGCTCTTCGCCGTTCTCAACCCAGAAGTTTACGTCCAGTGGCAGCGCGCTGCGCAGGTTGGCCGGCCAGGTCGGCAGGTTGGTGGCGGACTTCGGATCCACCTTCTGCACCGCCTTGGTGTTGGTCGGGCCGTAGGCGATCTTGCTGGAGTAGATCGCCTGGTATTCCGGCTTGCTGGCGTGGGCGATGAAGTCCATCGCTTCCTTCAGCTTTGGCGAGCCCTTCGGAATCGCCCACGAATCGACGTCGTACACGCTGCCGGCCCACACGACTTTCAGGTTCTTGCCTTCCTTCTGCGCGGTATCGATACGGCCGTTGTAGGCCGAGCTCATCACCACGTCACCCGAGGCCAGGAACTGTGGCGGCTGCGCGCCGGCTTCCCACCACTGGATGTTCGGCTTCAGCTGGTCCAGTTTCTTGAAGGCGCGGTCCACACCGGCCTTGGTCGACAGTACCTTGTACACGTCGGCCGGCTTCACGCCGTCAGCTTGGATCGCGAATTCCAGGGTGTACTTGGCGCCCTTGCGCAGGCCGCGCTTGCCCGGGAATTTCTTCACGTCCCAGAAATCGGCCCAGGTCTTCGGCGCCACTTTCAGCTTGTCGGCGTTGTAGGCCATCGCGGTGGACCACACGAACATGCCGACACCGCATTCGGTAACCGCCGGCTTCACGAAGTCGGCCTTGTTGCCCACTTTCGCCCAGTTGATCTTCTCGAACATGCCCTCTTCACAGCCACGCAGCAGTTCCGGCGACTCGACTTCTACCAGATCCCAGCTGACTTTCTTGGTATCGACCATGGCCTTGATCTTGGCCATTTCGCCGTTGTAGTCACCGGCGGTGATCTTGTGGCCGGTGGCCTTTTCAAAAGTCTGGTAGTAGGCCGCAACCTGTGCGTCCTTGTTGGCACCACCAAACGAAATCACGGTCAGGTCCTTGGCCATTGCCGGGGCGGCCAGCGCCATGGCAACCGACAACACAGCAACGCGTGGCAGATATTTCTTGGTCATCGTCATTCTCCTCTGGGGGTATTGCTCATTTGCATTACGTGGGGGTTTTTACGCCTGTAGGCAGGCTTGTTTTTTAGTGGCTGATGACGGCGGAATCAAGGGCGCGGATATCGCGCGCCATCCAGCCGACATCGAGCATGTCGCCGGCTTTCCAGCTGCTGTCCAGCTCGCCGACCGGCACCTTGACCATGAAGCCGCTCTGACCGGCGACATCGAGGCGCAGGCGCACGTGGTCGCCGAAGTAGATGAACTCCGCCAGCTTGGCCTTGAGGCGGTTTTCGCAGGCTTCCGCCAGCTGGTTCAGGCGCACGCGCTCCGGACGGATCGACATCGAGGTCGGCTCGCCGTTGCGGCCAACGCAGATCGCCGAGGCCTTGACCACTTCGCCGCTGGCCAGACGCACCGCGCAGTGCTGGCCGGCAACGTCGACCACTTCGCCGTGCAGGGTATTGTTCTCGCCGATGAAGTTGGCGACGAAGGAGTTGACCGGTGCCTCGTACAGCACGTTGGCCGCGTCGATCTGCTGGATCACGCCATCCTTGAACACCGCCACGCGGTCGGACATGGTCAGCGCCTCGCCCTGGTCGTGGGTCACGTACACCACGGTGATGCCGAGGTTTTCGTGGATGTGCTTGATTTCCAGCTGCATGTGCTCGCGCAGCTGCTTGTCCAGCGCGCCCAGCGGTTCGTCCATCAGCACCAGCTGCGGTTCGAACACCAGCGCCCGCGCCAGTGCCACGCGCTGCTGCTGGCCGCCGGACATCTGGCCCGGATAGCGGTGCGCCAGCGCGTCGAGCTTGACCATGCCCAGCGCCTTTTTCACGCGCTCGGCAATCTCGCTCTTGTTCATCTTGCGGATGGTCAGCGGGTAGGCGAGGTTTTCCGCCACCGTCATGTGCGGGAACAACGCGTAGTTCTGGAACACCATGCCGATATTGCGCTTGTGCGGCGGCACGTTGTTGAGCAGCTGGCCGTCAAGACGGATCTCGCCGTGGGTCGGCGTTTCAAAGCCGGCCAGCATCATCAGACAGGTGGTCTTGCCGGAGCCGGAGGGGCCGAGCATGGTAAGGAATTCCCCGCGACGGATGTCGAGGTCGAGATGCTTGACGATCAGTGACTCACCATCGTAGCTCTTCTGCACGCCACGAAAGCTGACCAGCGTGTCACTGGCCGGTGTTGAGATGCCCATCCAGTATTCTCCATTGTAATTCCGCAATGCGGAACTGTGTTTCAGTTTATTCAGATTAACCAGCATCGCTTGGACTGTAAAGCGCTTTTGTTCTGCATACCGGGGCGGTTAATCTGCGCTCAACCAGCGTCTAATAATTTAACCACACCGTTTAATAAAACAAGCAAAAATTATTTGCCCCACTTCCGGACAGTATCCCCCTTTCTAAGACATGGGAATGAACAGCACCTTGTTGGTGCGCCAGATCCGGTCGTTATGGCAACAAATCTGCCGATACGCCGAAAAAATGGAATATGGTGCACCGCAACCAGCCCGACCTTGCACCACGCATTCAAACAACTGTTTGTCGTAAAGCGACAACAAAAAAAAGCCGACCTTGCGGTCGGCTTCAAAGGGAGTAGTAAAACGGAAACTTAATCGAGCAGGTGGTTGTTCAGCTCGCGCATCCCGGCAGACAACATCGCCAGGTCCAGCACGTCGAACGACTGCAGCTCGACGAACATCTGCTGGCAGGCCTCGACATCGGCGGCACGCTGCGCCAGCCAGGCGTTGACGAAGGCGGTCTCGCTGGCCTCGTGCAGTGCCTGACGCGTCAGCTCGCGGTGCTGGCGATACAGGTCGTCGCGCAGCGCGGAGCGCGCCAGCGATTGCCAGCGGTTGTCACGCGGCAGCTGGGTGATGGCGGCACGCAGCCAGTCCAGCTGCAGGTCGCGGCCCAGTTGCAGGTAGTTGGCCGCAATCGCGTCCAGCGCCAGTTCGCTGCCTTCGGCGATCTCGATGATGTCCATCAGCGGTACCGCGAACTCCAGACGCGCCAGCACACTGGCCAGTTCGGCCGGTACGTTAGGCTGGTTGAAGCGGCTCTCCAGACGGGCAACCTGCGGGTAAACCTCAGCACTGATCAGCTGCGGCAGTTGCTGCAGCAGCGCCTGTACCTTGGCACCGTACTGGGCGATGACCGCATTGACCGAACCGGACGGACGGCGGTTGCGCAGTACCCAGCGCACCACGCGTTCCACCAGGGTACGCACCATCACCATCATGTCGACTTGCAGGTCGGCCGATACCTTGTTGTCCAGCGCCTCGATCTGCGTCCACAGGCTCTCGGCGTCGAACACGCGGCTGGCGATCCAGAACGCGCGGGTGATGTCGGCAGCGGAGAACGCCGACTCTTCCTGCAGGCGGAACACGAAGGTCACGCCCATGCGGTTGATGATCTGGTTGGCCAGCTGGTTGGCGATGATCTCGCGCTTCAGGTGGTGACGCTGCATCTGCTCGCCGAAGCGCTGTTGCAGCGGCTGCGGGAAGTAGTTGACCAGCACCGGCAGGAAGTCGGCATCGTCCGGCACGTCGGTGGCCAGGATCGCCTGATCCAGCGAGATCTTGCCGTAGGCCAAGAGTACCGCCACTTCCGGCGGCGTCAGGCCCTGGCGCGCCAGGCGACGCTCGTTGATCTGGGTTTCCGACGGCAGGTACTCGATCTCGCGATTGAGTTCGCCGGTCTTCTCCATGTGGTTGATCATGCGCGAGTGGGCGCTGAGCATCGACGCGGCGTGGCTGCGGTTGATCGCCAGCACCTGGGTCTGCAGGTAGTTGTTGCGCAGCACCAGATGGCCGACTTCTTCGGTCATCTCCGCCAGCAGGTCATTACGCTGTTTCAGCGTCATGTCGCCGGCCTGCATCACCGCGCCCATCAGGATCTTGATGTTGACTTCGTGGTCGGAGCAGTCGACACCGGCGGAGTTGTCGATGGCGTCGGTGCAGATGCGGCCACCGGACAGCGCGAACTCGACACGGCCCAGCTGGGTGCAGGTCAGGTTGCCGCCTTCGGCCACCACGCGCACTTGCAGGTCGCGACCGTCGACACGTACCGGATCGCAGGCGCGGTCACGGGCGTCGGCGTGGCTCTGCGTCGAAGCCTTGACGTAGGTACCGATACCGCCGTTGTACAGCAGGTCGGCCTTGGCCTTCAGCAGCTCGTGGATCAGCTCGTTCGGCGCCATGCTGTCCTTGTCGGTTTCCAGCCAGGCCTTCACTTCCGGCGACAGCGGGATGGACTTGGCGGAGCGTTCGAAGATGCCGCCGCCCTGCGAGATCAGCTCGCGGTTGTAGTCGGTCCAGCTGGAACGCGGCAGGTTGAACAGGCGCGCACGCTCAGCGAAGCTTGCCGCCGCGTTCGGCGTCGGATCCAGGAAGATGTGCAGGTGGTTGAACGCCGCCTTCAGGCAGATGTGCTCGGACAGCAGCATGCCGTTACCGAATACGTCACCGGCCATGTCGCCGATGCCGATCACGCTGAAATCCTGCTCCTGGGTGTTGATACCCAGATGGCGGAAGTGGCGTTTCACCGATTCCCACGCGCCGCGGGCGGTGATGCCCATGCCCTTGTGGTCGTAGCCGGCGGAACCGCCGGAGGCGAACGCGTCGCCCAGCCAGAAGTTGTAGGCTTCGGAGATGCCGTTGGCGATGTCGGAGAAGGTCGCGGTGCCCTTGTCGGCGGCCACCACCAGGTACGGATCATCCGGGTCCAGACGACGCACGTCTTGCGGCGGAATGATCTGGCCGGTCACCAGGTTGTCGGTGACGTCCAGCAGTGCCGAGATGAAGGTCTTGTAGCAGGCGATACCTTCGGCCATGAACGCTTCACGGTCGGATGGCGCCGGCAGTTGCTTGCCGACGAAACCGCCCTTGGAGCCCATCGGCACGATCACCGAGTTCTTCACCATCTGCGCCTTGACCAGACCCAGCACTTCGGTACGGAAGTCTTCCATGCGGTCGGACCAGCGCAGGCCGCCACGGGCGACTTTCGAACCACGCAGGTGCACGCCTTCGACACGCGGGCTGTACACCCAGATCTCGAACATCGGGCGCGGCTGCGGCAGGAACGGAATGGCGTTGGATTCCAGCTTGAAGGAGATGTAGGACTTGAATGCGCCCTGGGCATCCTTCTGCCAGAAGTTGGTACGGCGCGTGGCCAGGATCACCTGCAGGAAGCCGTTCAGGATGCGGTCTTCGTCGAGGTTGGCAACGTCGTTGAGCTGATCTTTCAGCTCGGCCTGCAGGTTGGCCGCAGCGGCGTCGTCAAACGCGCTCGGGTGCAGGCGTGCGGCGAACAGCTTCACCAGACGGCGGGTGATCTGCGGGTAGTGCGCGACGCAGTTTTCGATGTAGGCCTGGCTGAAGGTGAGGCCGCCCTGGCGCAGGTATTTCGCCAGTGCGCGCACCAGCGTGATCTCGTGCCAGTCGAGGCCGGCCACCAGTGCCAGACGGTTGAAGCCGTCGTTTTCCACGTCGCGGGCAAACACGCGGGCCAGCAGCGTCTGGAAGTTCTTCTGGACAGCCTCGTCCTGCATTGCCTCGGCGTGTGCGCCCAGCTCCAGGCCGAAGTCGCTGATCCAGACGGTCTCGCCGTTGCGCTCCACCAGATACGGATGCTCGTCACGCACCTGCACGCCCATGTTTTCCAGGATAGGCAGGCTGGCGGACAGACCCAGCGGCTGGCCGGCATGGAACAACTTCAGGTTGTAACCCTGGCCGCGGTGGAAGGCACGATACAGTTTCATGGCCAGGCCATGCTGTTCGGCGGCATCCTCGATCAGCTGGATGTCCAGCACCGCGTTGCGTGCCGCGAACTCTTCACGGTAGGCCACCGGGAAGGCGCCGCGGTAGCGGTTGAACAGCAGGTTGCCCTTCTCTTCACCGTGCGCTTCCAGCAGCTGCTGGTGCAGTTCTTCTTCCCAGCCGCGTACCACGCGGGCAATGTCTTTTTCCAGCTCGTGCTCGTGGAACTGCGGCAGCTGGCCGCCCTGCACGCGAATGATGTAGTGCACGCGCGCCAGCGGGCTATCGCTGATCTGCACGCTGAACTCGGCCGCGGCGCCGTTGAAGGCGCTCATCAGCACTTTTTCGATCTTGAGACGGATCTCGGTGTTGAAGCTGTCACGTGGCACATAAACCAGGCTGCTGACATAGCGGTGGTAGCGGTCGGCACGGGTGAACAGGCGCACGCGCGGGCGCTCCTGCAGGCTGACAATGCCTTCCACGATAGGCTGCAGCGTTTCCACCGGGATCTCGAACAGCTCGTCGCGCGGGTAGCTTTCCAGCACGAAGGCAAGGGTCTTGGCCTTGTAGCTGTTGTCGACGTAGTCGCAGGCATTGACGACCGATGCCACCTTCTGGCGCAGCAGCGGGATGTCCTTCGGTGCCGCTTGGTAGGCGCTGGCGGTGTACAGGCCCAGGAAGCGGCGCTCGCCGATCACTTCGCCCTTGCTGTTGAAACGCTTGATGCCGACAAAGTCCATATAGGCCGGACGGTGCAGCACGGAGCGCGATTGCGACTTGTTGAGGATGATCAGCTGCGGCTGGTGCGCCAGTTCGCGCAGTGCCGGCGGCAGCGCCTCGAAGCTTTCCGAGTATTCCTTGCCGCCCTGATCCTTCAGGAAGCCGAGGCCGGAATCCTTGACGATGCGCAGACTGTCCTGGCCATCGCGCTTGACCAGGTCGTAGTCGCAATAGCCCATGAAAATGAAGTGGTTGGCGCCCATCCAGTCGAGGAAAGAGACGGCTTCGGCCGCTTCGACGGCACGTTCGCCCTTGACGTTGTCAAGGTCGGCACGCAGTTGCGCCAGTACTTCGCGCATTTGCGGCTCGTCGTTGACCACGCAACGCAGATAGGTCAGTACCTGCTCCAGGTCCTGCTGCAGCGCATGCAGCGCGTCCGGATCGCTGATGCGGTCAACCTGCACGTGGATGAAGGACTCCAGCGGCAGCGAGCGGTCTTCGGTGCGCTTCAGCGCGTCGATCACGCCGTTCGCGTCGCGGCCAACCGACAGCACCGGATGCACCAGCAGGTGCAGGTTCAGGTTGTGGCGGGTCAGCAGCATGGCGATGGAATCGATCAGGAACGGCATGTCGTCGTTGACGATCTCGATCACGCTATGGGTGCTCTGCCAGCCGTCCCGCTCGAAATCGGGATTGTAGATACGAGACTTCATCTGGCCCGGCGCACGCTTGAGCGCGAACTCCAGATGTGCATTGGCCGCACCGAACAAGTCCAGGGCGGAGAAGATCTTCAGATCTTCCGATTCGGTCTCTTCAAAGTAGAGGGGAATAAAACTACTGAGGCGGGCACTTTCCGTATCGGCCAGTTTTTGCTCTGCCACAGCTTGGATATCGGCGATCAGGCCGACAAATTCGGTCTTATTCGTAAGCGACATGTTGCTTCTCGTTTGTTATGAGGACACAGGTGTTGTGTGGACGCATTGTAAGAGCCACCACAGACAAGGCATTTCCATATTGCGACATCCCCGTACAGATTCATTGGCTGCACTGCAGCATAGAAGGGACGGGTGATTGTCGGACAGGGTGCCAGTTGCACATTTTTCATTACAGCAATGCGACGGCAAATTACACAATGGCCCTGAGGCACCCGCCGTCATTTTCGCCAAAAAATCCCATCAAGTATTTGATATTGCTCACATTTCCAAAACAAACAAAAAACCGGTAGAATGCGCCCCCTTGCCGCTTCGGCCCCCGGTATGACAGGTGGTGGATTGTACGTCGCCGCGTTGCGTGCCAACATTTGCCTGCCTCCCGACAGAGGGGGCGGTAAAACAACAAAACGTTATCCAGCACCAAAGGGAAGGGCCGCGACCGGCTCGAATGTCCAGGATAGAGCGGCGACACGCAGCCGCCTGGGCATGATTCTCCTGCCCGGGGAATCCTTCATCTTTCAGAGAGATAGAGACACATGAAAAAAGCATTTGTTCTGGCCGCGCTGGCCATGACCGCCTCTGCTTTCACCGCCCAGGCCGACACCGTCCGCTTCGGCATCGACGGCAACTACCCGCCGTTCGCCAAGCAGGGTGCCGACGGCAAGCTGCACGGCTTCGACGTGGATATCGCCTACGCACTGTGTACCGCGATGAAGGCCAGCTGCGAAATCGTGCCGCAAGACTGGGACGGCCTGATCCCGGCGCTGAACGCCAACAAGTTCGATGCCATCCTGTCGTCGATGTCGATCACCGACGAACGCAAGAAGGCGGTCGACTTCACCAACAAGTACTACAACACCCCCAGCCGCATGATCGCCAAGGCCGGCACCAAGGTTGACCAGGCCGCGTTCAAGGGCAAGAAAATCGGTGCGCTGCGCGCGTCCACCCAGGAAAAGTTCGCCAAGGACTTCTGGGGCAAGAGCGGCGCCACCATCGTTTCCTATGGCAAGGCACCGGAAGGTTTCCTCGACCTGAAATCCGGCCGCATTGACGGCATGTTCGTCGACTCGGTGGTCGGCGACGCCGACTTCCTGAAAACCGCACAAGGCAAGGGCTTTGCCTTCGTTGGCCCGGAGTACAGCGAGAGCAAGTACTTTGGCTACGGTGCCGGCATTGCCGTGAAAAAAGGCAACAAGCAGCTGACCGAGCGCCTGAACCAGGCCATCGCCCAGATCCGCAAGGACGGCAGCTACAAGAAAGTACAGGACAAGTACTTCAGCTTTAACGTGTACGGCAACTAAGCCACCCCTACCCCGCCCTCAGCCGAAGGCGGGGTTTTCACACCTATAAAAATATCCTGTCGGAGAATCCATGAAGAAGCCTTTGCTCGCGCTAGGCACGCTTGCCCTTGCCCTGTCCGCAACCGTGTCCGCAGAAACCCTGCGTTTTGCCACCGATGCCAGCTACCCGCCGTTTTCGAAACAGGGTGCCGACGGCAAGATGACCGGCTTCGATCCTGACATCGCCCAGGCGCTGTGCGCGGTGATGAAGGCGAAATGCGAGATCGTGCCCCAGGATTTCGACGGCATCATCCCGGCACTGCAGGCGAAGAAATTCGACGCCGTGATCGCGTCGATGAACATCACCGAAGAGCGCAAGAAGGCGGTCGACTTCTCCGACAAGTACTACAACATGGCCAGCCGTCTGGTGGCCAAGCAGGGCACCCAGGTCAACGCGGCCTGGTTCAAGGGCAAAAAGATCGGCGTGCTGCGTTCCTCGATCCAGGAAAAATACGCACGTGACACCTTTGCCAAGCAGGGTGCGCAGCTGGTGAGCTACGGCAAGGCGCCGGAATCGTTCATGGACCTGAAGGCCGGCCGTGTCGACGCCGCCTTCGTCGATGCCGCCGTCGGTGACGTGGACTTCATCAAGACCCCGAACGGCAAGGGTTTTGCCCTGGTCGGCCCCGACTACAATGAAGCCAAGTACTTCGGCGTCGGCTCCGGCATCGCGGTGCGCAAGGGCGACAAGGCGCTGCTGGCGCGCATCAACGGCGCGCTGAAGCAGATCCGTGCCGATGGCAGCTACGACAAGATCCAGAAGAAGTACTTCAGCTTCGACATCTACGGCAAGTAAGCGCCAGCAGGCAATACCGTGCAAGGTGCGGCCAGCCCAAGGTTGGCCGCAGCGTCCAGACGCAAAAACCGGAGTAATACCATGTTTCTACAGGGCTACCTGCCCAGCATCATGGAAGGCACCATTCTGACCCTGCAGGTTGCAGTGTCGGCATTGCTGGTGTCCGTGGTACTGGGCCTGATCGGGGCGATGTTCAAGATGTCGCCATCCAAGCCACTCGCGTGGCTGGCAGAAGTCTATTCCACCGTGGTGCGCGGCGTACCCGACCTGGTGTGGATGCTGCTGCTGTTCTTCGGCGTGCAGATGCTGATCAACGAGCTGTTCGCGCAACTGGGCTGGGAAGCACCGGAGATCAACTCCTTCTTCGCCGGCGTGATGACCATCGGCTTCATCTTCGGCGCCTACATGACCGAAACCTTCCGCGGCGCCATCATGGCGGTGCCGAAAGGCCAGATGGAAGCCGGCCTCGCCTACGGCATGAGCCCGCTGCGCGTGTTCCTGCGCATCACCTTCCCGCAGATGGTGCGCTTCGCGCTGCCCAGCTTCTCCAACAACTGGCTGGTGCTGGTGAAATCCACCGCCCTGGTGTCGGTGATCGGCCTCAACGACGTGATGTACCGCGCCGATACCGCCAAATCCATCACCCAGGAACCGTTTACCGTCTACGCCGTGGTCGGCTGTATTTTCCTGGCCATCACCAGCGTGTCCGATCTTGCCCTCAAGCGTCTGGAAAAACGCTACTCCACCGGCGTACGGGAGACTGAACTGTGATCGACGTAAACCTGATTATCGAACGCTTCCCGGCCTTCCTCGGCGGCACAGACGGCGCCCCGATCATGTCCACCTCCGACGGCCTGCAACTGACGCTGGAACTGCTCGGTCTGTCGCTGGTGTTCGGCCTGCTGCTGGCGGTGCCGATGGCGCTGATGCTGGTGTCGCGCAACAAGTGGGTCGCGCGCCCGGTGTGGCTGTACACCTACGTGTTCCGCGGCACCCCGCTCTTGGTGCAGCTGTTCATCATCTACTACGGCCTGTCGCAGTTCGACTGGGTGCGTGACAGCTGGGCGTGGGAATACCTGCGCGAGGCCTACGTCTGCGCCATCCTGGCGTTCACGCTGAACACCGCCGCCTACACCACCGAGATCCTCGCCGGCCAGATCCGCAACACCCACTACGGTGAAATCGAGGCGGCCAAGGCGATGGGCATGGGCAAGTGGCTGATGATGCGCCGCATCGTGATCCCGTCCGCGCTGCGCCGTGCTCTGCCGGCCTACAGCAACGAAGTGGTGATGATGATGCAGTCGACCTCGATCGCCGGCCTGGTCACGCTGGCCGACCTGACCGGTGTCGCCCGCCGCGTGTTCAGTGATACCTACATGCCGTTTGAGCCGTTCCTGACCGTGGCCGGCATCTATCTGGTGATGACCTTTGCCCTGGTCTGGCTGTTCAAGAAGGCCGAACAGCGCTGGCTGGCCTACCTGGCGCCGCGCAAGCACTAAGGAGCCGTCATGCACAGAATCGATCATCCGCTGCCGCCCATCAGCCTGAACACTGCGCGCCAGATCAGCAGTTTTCACTTTGGCCGCGCCGGACAGGGAGAAAAGGTCTACATCCAGGCCAGCCTGCACGCCGACGAACTGCCGGGCATGCTCACCGCCTGGCAGCTGAAGCAAAGGTTGGCCGCACTGGAGGCCGAAGGTCGCCTGCTGGGCGAAGTGGTGCTGGTACCGGTCGCCAACCCGATCGGCCTCGACCAGAACCTGAACAGCGTGATGCTGGGCCGCTTCGAGCTGGCCAGCGGCCAGAACTTCAACCGCCACTACCCGGCCTTTGCCGCCGACATCTTTCACGAGTTGAAAGCGGAACTGGGTCAGGACGCGAAGGCCAACACCCGCCTGATCCGCGAGCGGCTGCGCGGCAAGGTCGCCGCCATTGCGCCGGCGAGCGAGCTGGCCGCGCAGCGCAAGACGCTGATGCTGCTTGCCTGTGACGCCGACGTGGTGCTGGACCTGCACTGCGACTGCGCCGCGGCGATGCACCTGTACACCGGCACGCCACTGTGGCAACAGTGCGAACCGCTGGCACGCTATATCGGTGCCGCCGCCACGCTGCTGGCCGAGGAATCCGGCGACAACCCGTTCGACGAGGCCTGCAGCCAGCTGTGGTGGCAACTGCGCGACATGGCGGCTGCGGCCAACCTTGACGCCGCCATCGACATGGCCTGCCTCGCCGTCACCATCGAGCTGCGCGGCCAGGCCGACGTCAGCCATGCTCTGGCGACACAGGATGCCGACGCCATCATCGCCTTCCTGCAGCACCGCGGCGTGATTGCCGGCACCGCCCCGGCGCTGCCGGAGCTGCGCTACCCGGCAACGCCGCTGGCCGGCTCCGACAGCCTGCTGGCGCCGCATCCCGGCGTGGTGCACTACCACTTGCAGTCCGGCACCCTCGTGGCCGCCGGCGATGCCATCGCCGACATCATCGACCCGGTCAACGACCGTGTCACCACCTTGCGCGCCAGCCGTCCCGGCATGCTCTACGCCACCGAAAGCCGCCACTACGCCATTACCGGCCAGTGGCTGGCCAAAGTGGCCACCCCTGAATCCTTTAAAACCGGAAAGTTGCTATCAGCATGAAACCGCTAGAACATGATCTCGCCGTCGGCGCCGCCGCTGATGGCAACACCAAACTGAACGTCATCGACCTGCACAAGAGCTACGGCAGCCACGAGGTGCTGAAAGGCGTCTCGCTGACCGCCCACGCCGGCGACGTGATCAGCATCATCGGCTCTTCCGGCTCCGGCAAGAGTACCTTCCTGCGCTGCATCAACATGCTGGAACAGCCGCACAGCGGCACCATCGCCGTCACCGGCGAAACGCTGAAGCTGGTCACCGACAAGCGCAACGGCGCGCTGAAAGCGGAAGACCCGAAACAGCTGGCGCGCCTGCGCACCAAGCTGGCGATGGTATTCCAGCACTTCAACCTGTGGGCGCACATGACGGTGCTGGAAAACATCATCGAGGCGCCGATCCACGTGCTGGGCGTGCCGAAGGATGAAGCCATCGCCCGTGCCCGCAAGTACCTGGACAAGGTTGGCCTCAAGAACGTCGAGGACAAGTACCCGTCGCACATGTCCGGCGGCCAGCAGCAGCGCGTGGCGATCGCCCGTGCGCTGGCGATGGAGCCGGAAGTGATGCTGTTCGACGAGCCGACCTCGGCGCTGGACCCGGAACTGGTCGGCGAAGTACTGCGCGTGATGCAGGATCTGGCGCGCGAAGGCCGCACCATGGTGGTGGTGACCCACGAAATGGGCTTCGCCCGTGAAGTGTCCAACCATGTCATCTTCCTGCACCAGGGCCGCATCGAAGAACAGGGTCATCCAAAGGAAGTGCTGACCAAGCCGAAAAGCGAACGTCTGGCACAATTCCTGTCCGGCAGCCTGAAATAAGCCGTACAATCGCCGCTTGACAAGCAAGCGCCATGCTGACGATAACCTCAGCATGGCGCCTTGTTATTTGCATCGCCCTTCGCCCAATCACCAGATTGCTGACATGGTCAACGTAACTTCCGGCACCAAACCCGTCCGCTACGGCTTCCTGCTGCTGCCCAATGCGTCGATGGCCGACTTTGCCATCGCCACCGAGGTGCTGACCCGCGCCAACCAGCTGGCGGAAAAAAAGTGCTACGAGTTCCTGCCGCTATCGCTGGACGGCCTGCCGGTCACGCTCAGCAACGGCCTGCGCCTGGCGGTGGACCTGCCGCTGGCCCACGCGCCGAAGCTGGACGTGCTGGTGGTGCTGGCCGATGAAGTCGGCGTCGACATCGCCGCCGACGAGCTGGCGCGCGTGATCGGCAGCCAGCTCAACGAACACACCATGCTCGCCGGCATCAACTGCGGCAGCTACTGGCTGGCACGCGCCGGGCTGCTGGCCGGCCATCGTGCCACCATCCACTGGCAGGAAATCAGCCGCCTGTCGGACGAATTCCCCGACGTGATCGTGTCGTCCAACCTGTACGAGATCGACGGCAACCGCCTGACCAGCACCGGCGGCGCCGCCACCTTCGACTTCATGATGGCGCTGGTTGCGGCCAACCTTGGCCAGGAATTCGCCGCGCAGCTGTCGGAAGTATTCAGCATGGAACGGCTGCGTCCCGGCAGCGAGCGGCAGCGCATTCCGCTGGCCACCCGCATCGGCGGCAGCCAGCCGAAGCTGACCGAGGCGGTCAGCCTGATGGAAGCCAATATCGAGGAACCGCTGACCACCGACGACATCGCCTACTACGTCGGCGTGTCGCGGCGCCAGCTGGAGCGCCTGTTCAAGCAGTACCTCGGTACCGTGCCGTCGAAATACTATCTGGAGCTGCGCCTGAACCGCGCGCGCCAGCTCTTGCAGCAGACCAGCAAGTCCATCGTGCAGATCGGCCTCGCCTGCGGCTTCTCCAGCGGCCCGCACTTCTCCAGCACCTACCGCAGCCACTTCAACATCACGCCGCGCGAAGAGCGGGCGCAGCGCACCCAGGGCTGAGAGCGCATTCAGTCCTCGCGCACTCACGCGAGGCAAGGCGAAAGCGGCTGCGACTGCAGCATTGACCAGTGCTCCATGCGCCTTGCCGGCTCGCACTTGACGCCGTCTCGCGCCATTGACATCACGTTGCCGCAGATCGTGAACCGGCGCTCGGCGTCTCCGCCTTGCAGCAACGCCCCCGGCGCGGCCACGATCCCCTCGCGCACAGCGCCCATTTCACTCATTCAGTTTTTCTGAATAGATACTCAGAAATGCTGTGTTTTATTTTGTACTAACTAAAACTATCCTGACGAGAACCAAATCCGCGATGACCACTCCTATGCAACAGCGCAGTGTGACCCGTTCGATGGCGCTGGTACGCGAACTGGTACGCACCTACCAGGCGTTCGAGCAACTGAGCAGCAGCCGCATCCGCAGCCACGGCCTGACACCGCCGCAATTCGACGTGATTGCGACGCTGGGCAACACCCCGGGCATGAGCTGCAAGGAACTCTCCAGCCGCACCCTGATCACCAAGGGGACGCTGACCGGCGTGCTGGACCGGCTGCTGGACAAGGGGCTGATCAGCCGCCGTGTCGACGCCAACGACCGGCGCAGCCTGTTCGTGGCGCTGACCAGCGAGGGTGACAGCGTGTTCCGTGCCACCTTCCCGGATGTCACCGGCCACTGCGATGGCGCATTCGATGCGATGAGCGATGAAGAACTGAAGCAGATCACGGCCACGCTGGCCGGCCTGCGTTTGGCCATTACGGCAAAACTGGAGTCCTGAATGAAGATGAACCAACGTTACCACCCGAGCCAGATCCTGCTGCACGCGGTGATCGGCCTGCTGATCGTGCTGACCTTTGCCTTCGGCAAGTACGTGGCCGGCCTGCCGCTGTCGCCGGCCAAGTTCCAGCTGATCAGCTACCACAAATGGGGCGGCATCATCGTGCTGCTGCTAGTCGTGGTGCGCATCGTGCTGCGCCTGCTCAAGGGCACGCCGCCGCTGCCGGCCACCATGTCACCGCTGGCCAGACTGGCCGCCCACGCCGGCCACCTGGCGCTGTACGTGCTGATGCTGGCGGTGCCGCTGTCCGGCTGGCTGATGAGCTCGGCCTACGGCATCCCGGTGGTGCTGTTCAGCGTGCTGCCGCTGCCGGACCTGATTGCGGCCAACCCTGCGCTGGCGGAACAGCTGGGCGAGGTGCACGAGCTGCTCAACCAGCTGCTGCTGATCACCGTGATCCTCCACGTGCTGGCGGCACTGAAACACCACTTTATTGACCGCGACGGTCTGCTGCAACGCATGAGCCTGCGTCGTTAACCCGAAGGACGAAAGCCCCCGATGAAAGCCCTGTTGATCTCCGCCGGCCTGCTGCTGGCCAGCCCGGTGTTTGCCCAGAATGTCGACCTTGGCAAAAGCCAGCTCGTGTTCACCATGAAACAGATGGGAGTGCCGGTATCCGGCAGCTTCAAGAAATTCGCCGCCAAGGTCAGCTTTGACCCGGCCAAGGCCGACAAGGGCAGCGCCGACATCACCATCGACGTGAACAGCATCAGCCTGCCCACCGCCGACGCCAACGCCGAAGCCCGCAAGAAGGACTGGTTCAACACCGCCCAGTTCGCCCAGGCCCGTTTCGTGTCCAGCAGCATCAAGCCGCTGGGCGGCAACCGTTACCAAGTCAGCGGCAAGCTGACGCTGAAAGGCATCACCCGCGAGCTGAGCGCACCGTTCACCGCCACCAGCCAGGGCAAGGCCGTCAGCATCGACGGTACCCTGCCGATTTCCCGGCTCGCCTTCAAGATCGGTGAAGGCAGCTGGAGCGACACCGGCACCGTTGCCGACAATGTCGACCTGCGTTTCCGTCTTGTAGTAGCCAACCCTTGAACCACCCCGGAGTGTTAACCATGATTCGTACCACCCTGTTTGCGACCCTGTTTGCGTCTGCCGGTCTGGCATTTGCGGCCCCGGCCAGCTACACCATCGACCCGAGCCACACCTACGCTGCCTACGAAGTCGGCCACCTCGGCCTGTCCAGCCAGAGCGGCGTGTTCACCAAGATCAGCGGCAATCTGAGCGTGGATGAAGCGGCCAAGAGCGGCAACGTCGACATCACCATCGACGCCGCCTCGCTGCAGACCTTCTTCGCCGATCGCGACAAGCACCTGAAGAGCGCCGATTTCTTCAATGTCGAGAAATTCCCGACGCTGACCTACAAGTCGGACAAGGTGGTGTTCAAGGGCAACAAGCCGGCCGCCGTCGAAGGCAAGCTGACCCTGCTGGGCGTGACCAAGCCAGTCACCCTGCAGCTGGTCAACGTCAACAAGGCCAAGCACCCGATGACCGGCAAGGAAAGCTGGGGCGCCAACGCGGTGGCCACCATCAAGCGCAGCGAGTTCGGCATGAAGACCTTCATCCCGGCCGTCAGCGACGAAGTGAAGCTGAGCATCGTTCTGGAAGCCAGCAAGGCCGAATAAGCCTGCCGGTGACGGAACAGAAAAAGCCGCCAGCATGCTGGCGGCTTTTTTGTTGCGGCCAACCTTGCGCTAGTGGCGCTCGTCCAGCGCCGGCAACAGCGGCAGGCGCACGGTAAAGCGCGTGCCCTCGTCCTCGCTGCTGTCCACCGTGATGCTGCCGCCGTGGCGCTGTACCAGCTCCCGCACCAGCGCCAGCCCCATGCCGCTGCCGGGAATGCCCTGCGCGGTACTGGCGCGGAAAAAGCGGGTGAACAGCTTGTCCTGCTCGTCCGCCGGGATGCCCACCCCCCAATCCTGCACCGTGACGTGCACCTCGCGCCCGGCGACCGTGCAGTGCAGCGCCAGCCTCTGCCAGCGCGGCGAGTACTTGATGGCGTTGGAGATCAGGTTGCCGAACACCACGCGCAACAGCTCGGCGTCGCCATCGACGATCAGCACGTCATCGGCGGCAAACGACACCTCGATCTGGCAATCGGGATGGATGTCCTGGCTCTGCTCCACCAGCTCGGCCAGCAGCGGCACCAGCCGCACCGGCCCCTGCTGCACCACCAGCTGCCCTTCCTCCAGCCGCGTCAGCGTCAGCACGCTGTCGGCGAGGCTGACCATGTGCTTGACCATGTCGCGCAGGCGCTGGGCGCGGCTTTGCAGCTGCTCGCCGTGGAACTGTTCCGGCTGGCGCTGCAGGCGCTGCGCGATGCCGTCGATCACCGCCAGCGGGGTGCGGTACTCGTGCGACACCATGCTGACGAAGCGGCGCTGCATCTCGGCCAGCTCGCGCTCGTGCTGCAGCGTGGCTTCCAGCGCGTGTTCGCGCTGCAGGATGTGGCTGATGTCGAGAATGCTGGCCAGCACGCAGGGAATGCCACGGTAGTCGATCAGGCAGCCGGTGAGGCTGGCGTCGAACGGGCGCTGCTCGCGGTCGCGCAGCACCGCGTGAAAGTCGATCACCCGCCCTTCCTGCTGCAGAATCTCCAGGAAACGCTTGCGCTCCGCCGCGTGCTCGTACAGCGCGGCTGAGGTCGGCGTGAACTCGCTGCTGCTGCCCAGCCACATGCCGTAGCGCTCGATCGCCAGCCGGTTGGCGTAGCGGATGCGCTCCGACGCCAGCTCGGAAATCACCATCGGCAGCGGCAGCGCATCGAGAATGCCCTGCAGCTCCTCGCTGCGTTCGCGCTGCAGCTGCAGCAGCTTTTCGCGGTCGCTGACATCGTGCTGGCTGATCAGCATCGCGCTCTCGCCGGTGGCCGGATCGCGGATGCGGAACAGCTGCACCTGATGGCGCACCATACTGCCATCGGCCAGTCGCACGTCCACCACCCGGCGCACGCCGCGGCTTTCCATCGCCGCCAGCCGCAGCTCGGCCAGCAGCTTGGGGTCCGGCAGCGAGGCCAGCAGCGCATCGCCCTCCGACGGCGGCAGCGCCAGCGCGGCGGCCGGGTTGCGCTGCAGCACCACGCCGTTGTCGTCGTACAGCGACACCATCTCGCGCACGTGGCGCAGCATCTCCACGCTGCGCACGGTATCGGCGTCGACCGACGACACCGGCACCGCCTCCACCTTCATCAGCTCCGGCCAGTCGTTATCGAAGCGGGCGCAGTGGCAGCGCACCTGCAGCGGCAGGCCATGCGGGTACAGCGTCCAGTTTTCCTCCACCGCGCGCTGCTCGGCAAAGGCGGCCTGGTACAC
This sequence comes from Vogesella indigofera, assembly GCF_028548395.1. Classification (NCBI taxonomy): domain Bacteria; kingdom Pseudomonadati; phylum Pseudomonadota; class Betaproteobacteria; order Neisseriales; family Chromobacteriaceae; genus Vogesella; species Vogesella indigofera. Next base: position 62,360 of record NZ_JAQQLA010000012.1, read on the forward strand.
GGCAAAGCGGGTGCGCAGCGTCTCGCTATTGATGGAGAAGTCGCGCTCCTGCAGCGACGCCAGATCCGCCGCGTCCCACAGCTGCAGGGCCTGGCGGTTGGCCCACACGATGCTCTGCCGGCGCATGTCGAAAAACCAGACCGCCAGATGCAGGCGTTCCAGCAGCGGCATGGCCGCGGTCAGTGATGGCGGCAATTCGGTACTCATGGCGTCCCCAGTAACGACAGCAGTTCGGACAGCGGCATCGGCCGGTAGAAGTGGTAACCCTGTGCAAAGCGACAGCCCAGCTCCGCCAGCAGCGCCGCCTGCGCCGCGCTCTCCACCCCTTCGGCCACCACCATGCAGCCCATGGCGCGGCCGAGGCTGATCAACCCTTCGATGATGCGCGCGTCGATGCTGCGGCGGCCGATGTCCATCACGAAGCTGCGGTCGATCTTGATCACCTCGGCGTGCAGCCGCTTCAGGTAGTCCAGCGACGCGTAGCCCATGCCGAAATCGTCGACCGCCAGCTTCAGCCCCAGCGCGCGCAGTGCGGCGATATCGGCCTCGATGGCGGCGGTAAGGTAGGTCATCGAGGTTTCGGTGACCTCGATTTCAAGGTTGGCCGCCAGCGCCAGCCGCCCCGCCTGCAGCTGGGCGTTGAGAAAGGCCGGCACCCCGCGGCCTAGGCTTTGCGCCGAGATATTGAACGACAGGATGAAGCCTGGCCGCAGGCTGACCAGCTCGGTGACCGCCTCCAGCGTCTGCGCGATCACCCAGTGGTCGAGATCGGTGGCCAGCCCGCTACGCTCCGCTGCCGGCACGAAGGCCCCCGGCGACAGCGCGCCGATATCCGCATGCGGCCAACGTACCAGCGCCTCGGCGCCGACGATGCGGCCGCTGAGCAGGTCGACGCGTGGCTGGAACAGCAGGGTCAGCTCGCCGGATTTCAGCGCCTGTCCCAGGTAGCGCTCGGCGTGGCGCGCCGCCTGCAGCGCCTGGTAGTCGCCGCGGCCCAGCTCGATGAAACGGCGCGGGTTGCCGGCGCTCTCGAAGTTGAGATGCAGCGCGCAGGACTCCACCAGCGTGGCGGCCTCGAAGTGGCGCAGCGCCGGCGCGTGCCAGTCCAGGTGGATGCACAGCGCGCTGCAGGTATAGGCGATGCTGATACCGCCGACCTCGAGCGTCATCCTTTGCGCCAGCACCGCCGCGGCCTGCGGCGCGGCATCCTCCGCCAGCAACAGCGCCCAGCAGCCGTCGGACCAGGTAAACACCTGCCCGCTACCGGCCAGCGGCGCGAGACAGGCCAGCATATTGTGTTGCAGCAGTGGCTGTTCGGCGGGCGCCAGACGCATGGTCAGCGCCAGATAGGTATCGACCTTGACCAGCAGCAGCGTCTGCGACGCCTGCGCGGTGCGCGCCGCGGCCACCTGTGCCAGCAGCAGCGCCCGTCCCGGCACCACTGGCGGTGGCGGCAGACTGTCGCCACGGCGGCGACGCTTGACCTTGGCGGCGATGGCGGCCAGCAGCAGATCAAAGTCGACCGGCTTGACCAGATAGTCGTCGACCTCGAGCAGGCGGCCGCGCACCTGGCTCTGGCTGTCCGCCAGCGCGGTGAGCAGGATGAACGGCAACTGCGCCAGCTCGCCGCCCTGCGCCGCCATCGCTTCCACCAGCTCGAAACCACCCATGCCCGGCATCGACACATCGCTCAGCACCAGATCCGGCAGCTGCTGCGCCATCAGCGCCAGCGCGGCGTGACCGTCCACCGCTTCCAGCACGCGGTAGCCGGCGCTGAGCAGCTCCTCGCTGATCAGCTGCCGCAGGTTGGCATCGTCCTCAACACAGAGAATGGTGTACACATCCGACATAGGCACTCGTCTTTTCCTTGCTAAGCCAGGCCGCGAGGCCAGCGGCCATGCATCCTGCTAATAATTCATCATATGCAACAAGCCGCCAGCGCGCCGTCTTTCTCACCGTACCACAGCCCCGGTGCCCGCATGCGGTGCGCTGGCCGCTCCGGCACCCGCCGCAGCGCGGTGCCGCGGTGCCGCCGCAAAATGCTGCGCAAAAACGGCTTATAGTGGGTTAAAATGGCGGGTTAAGCATGCCGGGAGAGACCGATCCCGTGTGTGTCATCCTACTCACCTCGACTGTTTCTCGACGGAATCATGAACAAGACATCCAAAGCCCTGGTCGTCCTTTCGGGCGGCCAGGACTCCACCACCTGCCTGTTTTGGGCGCTGCGCGAATTCGGCGCGGCCAACGTTGAAGCCGTGACCTTCGACTACGGCCAGCGTCACCGCATCGAGCTGGACGCCGCTCGCAAGGTGGCCGCCATGGCCGGCGTGCGCCAGACACTGCTGCCGATCGACACCTTTGCCGCCATCGGCGGCAACGCGCTGACCGAAGCCGGCATCACGCCGGAACAAGGCGCGCGCGACGACGGCGACAGCACCATCCCCAACACCTTCGTGCCCGGCCGCAACCTGATCTTCCTCAGCTTTGCCGCCGCCTTTGCCTACACCCGCGGCATCGAGCACGTGGTCACCGGCGTGGCGCAGACCGACTACTCCGGCTATCCGGACTGCCGCGAAAACACGCTGAAGGCGCTGGAGCTGGCGCTGCGCCTGGGCATGGACAGCCGCGTCACCCTGCACACGCCGCTGATGTTCATGAGCAAGGCGGAAACGGTACAGCTGGCGCAGGAGGTCGGCGCCATGGACGCGATGGCGTGGAGCCACACCTGCTACAACGGCGCCGTGCCGCCCTGCGGCCACTGCGCCGCCTGCGAACTGCGTGCCAAGGGCTTTGCCGAAGCCGGCGTCGCCGATCCGCTCGTCGTACGCTGCGGAGAACACTGACATGAACAGCAGCCATATCCTGGCCGGCGCCAGCTTCGAGGCGGCGCGCAACCTCGCCGGCATCGGCGAGCACGGCCACAGCTTCCGCGTACTGGCGCGCGCCGACGCCCATCCCGGCAGCGAGGCGGCACTGCATGCCGAGCTGGCCGCCGCAGTGGCGCCGTTCCACTACGCCCACGTCAACGCCACGCTGGCCGACGGCAGCGACCTGTCGATTGCGCGCTATCTGGCGTCGCAGTGCGGCCAGGCCGTCAGCCTGCAGCTGGCCAGTGCCGCCGATCGCGGCGTGCTGCTGGACGAGGACGGCAACGAGTACGTCTATGTCGACACCCGCTTCGAGGCCGCGCACCAGCTGCCGCACGTCGGCCCCGGCCACAAGTGCGGCCGTCTGCATGGCCACGGTTTCGGCGTGCGCATCGTCGCCGATGCCAGCCGCAGCAGCCTCAACGACATCCTGCTCAAGGCGTGGCCGCCGCTGTTCGCACGGCTGAACCACAAATACCTGAACGACATCGCCGGCCTCGACAACCCGACCAGCGAAGTGATGGCGGCGTGGTTGTACCGCGAGCTGGCCGCCAGCCTCGCCGGCCTGGCGTGGGTGGAAGTGCGCGAGACGCACACCGCCGGTAGCCAGTTCGACGGCCAGACCTATCGCATCTGGAAGGAACAGCACTTCGAGAGCGCGGTGCCGTTCGACGCCGCCGGCAACTACACCGGCCACAGCTACCTGATCCGCCTGCTGCTGCAAGGCAGCATCGACCGGGTGATGGGCTGGGTGCTGGACTTTGGCGACGTCAAGGACCGCTTCAAGCCGGTCTACCGCCAGCTGGACCACAACCCGCTGGACAAGCTGCCCGGCATCCGTGCCGCCGACGCCGCCAGCGTGGCGGAGTGGGTGCACGGCGAGCTGAAGCCGCTGGTGCCGGAACTGGCCCGCATCGATCTGATGGAAACCCCGCAACGCGGCGTGTCGCTGACCTTCCGCGGCGACATGCAGTGGCCGCTGCTGTAAGGAGACGACGATGACCATCTATACCGTCAAGGAAATCTTCTACACGCTGCAGGGCGAAGGCCGCCAGGCCGGCCGCGCCGCGGTGTTCTGCCGCTTTTCCGGCTGCAACCTGTGGTCCGGCCGCGAGGAAGACCGCAGCAAGGCGATCTGCCAGTTCTGCGATACCGACTTTGTCGGCACCGGCGACGACGGCGGCAAGTTTGCCGGCGCCGCCGCGCTGGCCGCGCGTATCGCCGCCGAGTGGCGCGGTGTCGGCGGCCAACCCTACGTGGTGTTCACCGGCGGCGAGCCGCTGCTGCAGCTGGATGACGCGCTGGTCGACGCCATGCACGCACTGGGTTTCGAAGTAGCGGTGGAAACCAACGGCAGCCTGCCGGCACCGGCCGGCATCGACTGGATCTGCGTCAGCCCCAAGGCCGGCGCCGACTGGGTGCAGAAAAGCGGCCACGAGCTGAAACTGGTGTTCCCGCAGCCGACGCTGCTGCCGTCGGAGCTGCCGGACGACCTGCAGTTCGAGCATCGCTATCTGCAGCCGATGGACAGCCCGCTGCAGCGGCAGAATACGCAGGAAGCCATCGCCTGGTGCATGGCACACCCGGAGTGGCGGCTGTCGGTGCAAACCCACAAGGTGATCAACATCCGCTAAGCGCGGCACGCGCCCAGCAAAAAGCCACGACCGAGGTCGTGGCTTTTTTACGGCCGCGTTGCGGCCAACCTTGCTCAGAACCTGTTCAATGTCTGCTGCGCTTCGGCGATACGGCGTTAAAAACGCCTTCGGAATGCTCATTTACCCCGTGTAAACTCCGCTTCCTCAGGCGTTTTTGCCTTGTCTCGCTCTAGCTCGCGAGGCCTTGAACGGGTTCTCAGATATCGTCGGTATCGGCCCAGCCGGCGCGCGAGCCGCGGTGGAACACCCGGTCCTGCGGCAACACGTCGCCGGCGCCATGCGCCGCCACGCCCTGCAGCTGCCGGTAGTAGGCGGTGAAATCCGGCGCGGTGGCGTCGAACAGCTGCTGGAAGCTGTCGATGACGAAGTAGGTCTTCTGGAAGGTGTCGATGCGGTAGCGCGTGTTCATGATGCGCAGCAGGTCGAAACCGATGCGGTTCGGGCTGTCGCTGTCCAGGCTGTACACCGATTCCGACTTGCTGGACACGATGCCGGCGCCGTAGATGCGCAGCCCCTGCGGCGTGTCGATCAGGCCGAATTCCACCGTGTACCAGTACAGCCGCGCCAGCAGTGGCAGCGCGCCGAGGTCCTTCGCCTTCATGCCACCGAGGCCGTAGGCCTGCAGGTAGTCGGCAAACACCGGGTTCATCAGCAGTGGCACGTGGCCGAACAGGTCGTGGAACACGTCCGGCTCCTGCAGGTAGTCCAGCTGCTGCGGCTCGCGCAGCCACCAGGTCACCGGGAAGCGGCGGTTGGCCAGATGCTCGAAGAACACCTCATCCGGAATCAGCCCCGGCACCGCCACGATCTGCCAGCCGGTGGCGGCGGCCAGTTTCAGGTTCAGCCGCACGAAGTCCGGCACCCGGTCGGCATCGATGGCCAGCGCCTCCAGCCCGGCGAGGAATTCGTCACAGACGCGGCCGGGCAGCATCTCGCACTGGCGGCGGTACAGCGTGGCCCAGGTCTGGTGATCTTCGGCGCTGTAGCGCTCCAGCGGTTGCGGCAGGGTGAAGTCGGCGGCGTGCTCGAGGCCGACATTCTTGCGGACGGTGATGTCCGGCACGGTAAACGGGGTTGTCTCCATCATCGATCTTCTTGTGTAGGCGGCAGCAAGGCCAGAGCCAGCAGTGTAGGCGCGCTACGCTGCGGCTTGGCCGCAACATTTGCCATCGGCACGGTTTATTTGCATACTTCCCGCACCAAAAACCGGAATATGCACAAAATGCGCAATATCGACTTCGACCGTTTCGACTACCAGATTCTGGAGGCGCTGCAGAAAGACGCGCGCGCCACCCACCAGAAGCTGGCACAGGACATCGCGCTGTCGCCATCGCAGATCGGCCGCCGCATCCAGCGGCTGGAAGAGTGCGGTGTGATCCAGGGCTACCATCTGGCGCTGCGTCCTGACCTGCTCGACCTGTCGGTAACGGCCTTCGCTAATGTCAGTCTAGAACGTCACGGCGAGGCGTCCATCCGCGAATTCGCCGCCGCCATCACCGACCTGCCGGAAGTGCTGGAGTGTTACGCGGTGGCCGGCGAGGCCGACTACTGGCTGCGCATCGTGGTGCCGGACCTGCCGTCGCTGTCGCGTTTCGTGATGAACAAGCTGATGACGCTGCCGCTGGTGCGCAGCGTGAAATCGACGGTGGCGCTGGAGCCGATCAAGCACACCACGCGCCTGCCGCTGCCGGAGCGACGCTAGGCTAGCGCCGCCACTCGCGCCGTAACGCGTACAGCGAGATCAGGATCAGCGCGGCGGCGATCAGCAGCATGCCGAGCGCCTCGGCGTGGCTGGGCACCTCGGCCAGCAGCAGCCACGCCATCAGCACCGCCACCGCCGGTATCGCCAGGATGCTCATGCCGGCCATGCCGGCCGACAGCCTTGAGAGCAGCAGCATCCACACCAGCCAGCCCAGGCCGCCGGCGAGCACGCCGGAGAACAGCAGCACCCCCAGCAGCGGCCAGCCCCACTGGATGTCGCGCCCGGGGAACAGCGGCAGCAGCAGCGCCAGCACCAGCGTGCCCCACACCATCTGCCAGAAGGTCAGCGCCAGGGTATCGACCTGGTGCTGCGCGCGCAGCTTTTTGGCGATGATCGCCGAGCTGGCCCACACCAGGCCGCCGGTGATCGCCAGCGCGTCCGACAGCCAGTTGCCGCCGAGATCCCACGGTTCAAGGATCGCCATCAGCCCGACCAGGGCCAGCGCCACGCCCAGCCACTGCAGTGGCGCCAGCTTTTCGTGCAGGAACAGCCGCGCCAGCAGCAGCGTCCAGAACGGCATGGTGTAGCACAGCACCGACACCTTACCGGCACCGCCGGCCACCAGCGCCAGATTGGTGAACACCACGAAGCCGGCGGTCTGCGTCAGTCCCAGCCAGAAGGTTGGCCGCAACGGCGTCGGCGTGAAGCGGCGGCCGGTGGCGCGCATGATCAGCGCCAGCGTGGCGATGGCGAGCACGGTGCGGCCGAGGCCGAGCTGGAAGGCGCTGGCGTAGGCCAGCCCGAGCTTGGTGACCACCCAGTTGGCCCCCCAGGCGAACCACAGCGCCAGCAACATCAACACACTGGTAGTACGGTCAGAAACAGCAGACATGATGGATAAGGTTGGCCGCAAGAAAACAGGAAACAAAAACGGGCCGGAAGCATCCGGCCCGCGTCAGTACGCCATGGTACGCTTTATGCCGAAAGGTTTTTCGACACAATCTCGAACACATCGTTCGACAGCCCCGGCTTGGCCAGGATCTGCTGCAGGGCGGCGGTCATCTGCTGCTGGCGTTGTGGCTCCAGCTTGCGGCGACGGTTGAATGCCGCCACCAGCCGGCTGGCCACCTGCGGGTTGATGTCGTCCAGCAGCATGATCTGCTCGGCCAGGAAGCGGTAGCCGGAACCGTCGGCGGCATGGAAATGCAGCATGTTGCGGCCGAAGCTGCCCAGCAGCGCACGCGCCTTGTTCGGGTTCTTGAGGGTGAACGCCGGGTGCGTCATCGCGTTCCTGACGTGATCCAGCGTGCACGGCAGCTGGCTGCTGGCCAGCAGGCTGAAGTACTTGTCCATCACCAGCGCGTTGTCCTGCCAGCGCTCGGCAAAGGCGAGATAGCAGTCGTCGCGCGCGCTGCCGTCACGGTCGCGCAGCGCCAGCAGCGCGCCCATCTGGTCGGTCATGTTGTCGGCGTTCATGCACTGCTGCTCGGCCGCTTCCTCCGGCCAGGCGTCGGCCAGCCGCGTCAGCATCGCCAGCGCCAGGTTCTTCAGCGCGCGGCGGCCGGCATCGTCCGGCTGGTAGTCGCCACACTGGTTGATGTCGAAGGCCTCATGCCATTCGCCGCGCAGCGCCTGCGCCAGCGCCGCCAGCACGAATTCGCGCACCGCGTGGATGCGCGCCGGATCGGCAACGTCGACCATTTCCAGAATCTCGGCTTCCGACGGCAGCGTCAGCATCAGCACCTTGAACGCGGCGTCGGCCTCGTGGTCGCGCAGTACCGCACGAAGCGCCTCGACAAAGCCCTCCGCCAGCTGCAGCGGGCGGCCGGCGACGTGATCGGCGATCAGCTGCTTGAACAGGCGCTCGGCGTAGGCCTGACCGGCCTCCCAGCGCGCGAACGGATCGCTGTCGTTGGCCATCAGGAACGCCAGTTCGTCGTCGCGCCAGTCGAACACCAGTTTCACCGGCGCCGAGAAACCGCGCAGCAGCGACGGTACTGGCTGTTGCAAGACATTAACGAAGGTGAAGCGCTGCTCGGCGGCACGCACGTCCAGCACACGGGTGGTGGCGCCCGCCTCGGCCTCGCCCTGCAGTTGCAGCGGCAGGTCCTGACCGTCGCGGCCAACCAGGCCTAGCGCCAGCGGAATGTGGAACGGCTGCTTGTCGCCCTGCCCCGGCGTCGCCGGGCAGTGCTGCACCAGCTGCAGGGTGTAGCTGAGCGCGACCGGATCGTAGTCGCCGCGCACCGTCAACTGCGGGGTGCCGGCCTGGCTGTACCACAGCGCGAACTGACCCAGATCGGCACCGTTGGCGTTGGCCATCGCGGCGCGGAAGTCGTCGCAGGTCACAGCCTGGCCGTCGTGGCGCTTGAAGTACAGCTGCATGCCCTTCTGGAAGCCTTCTTCGCCGAGCAGGGTGTGGTACATGCGCACCACTTCGGCACCCTTTTCGTACACCGTCATGGTGTAGAAGTTGTTCATCTCGATGTAGCTGTCGGGGCGGATCGGGTGCGCGGTCGGGCCGGCATCCTCCGGGAACTGCAGCTGGCGCAGGTTCTTCACGTCCTGGATGCGCTGCACCGCACGACTGTGCAGGTCGGAGCTGAACTCCTGGTCGCGGAACACGGTCAGGCCTTCCTTCAGCGACAGCTGGAACCAGTCGCGGCAGGTGACGCGGTTGCCGGTCCAGTTGTGGAAGTACTCGTGGCCGATGATGGCTTCCACGCGCTCGAAGTCGGCGTCGGTGGCGGTGTCCTGCCGTGCCAGCACCGCCGAGGTGTTGAAGATGTTGAGGCCCTTGTTCTCCATCGCCCCCATGTTGAAGTCGCCGACAGCGACGATCATATAGATGTCGAGGTCGTACTCCAGGCCGAAGCGCTGCTCGTCCCACTGCATCGAGCGCTTCACCGCGCCCATCGCGAACTCGACCTTGTCCTGGTCGGCCGGCACGGTCCAGATTTCCAGCGCCACGCGGCGGCCGCTGGCGGTGATGTAGCTGTCCTTCAGCGCCGACAGCCGGCCGGCCACCAGGGCGAACAGGTAGGACGGCTTGCGGTACGGATCAACCCACTTCACCCAGTGCCGCTTCTTGTCGGCCATGCCCTCGCCCACCTTGTTGCCGTTGGACAGCAGTACCGGGTACTTCTGCTTGTCGGCGATGATGGTGGTGGTGAACTTGGCCATCACGTCCGGACGGTCGGGATAGAAGGTGATCTTGCGGAAGCCTTCCGGCTCGCACTGGGTATACAGGTTGCTGCCGCCGGAGGCGTACAGCCCCATCAGGCTGCTGTTGGCCACCGGGTCGATCTCGGTTTCCACGTCGAGGATGAAGCTGTCCGGCACGTTGGCGATGCTCAGACCGTCATCGCGCAGGCTGTAGGCGTCGGCGGCCAGCACTTCGCCGTCCAGCTGCAGCGACAGCAGCGTGGCCGAGCCGTCCAGCTGCAGCACGTTGGCCGCGGTGGCCGCCGGATTGCGGTGCATGATCAGGCGCGAACGCACGCGCACCAGATGATCGTCGAGGATGTCGAAGGTCAGGTCGACCTTGTCCACCAGATAGCACGGCACTTGATAGTCTTGCCGGTACTTGATTTGGGCTTGTTGGCTCATGCCATGTTTCCTGTGTAGGGTACGGGGCGGGTCAGCACACTGCCCGCCCTCCTTGTTGTCTACGCGAAAGCGTCCCCGGTTAATGCTTCAGCCAGCCGGCGCCATTGTCCTCCAGGCGCAGGCGGCAGGTATCGGCGGCAGAGGCGGCCAGCGTTACCTTGTAAGTACTCAGTTCGTCACGGCGGAAGGCGTGCAGCTTGACCGTGTCGCCGATACGGCAGCGGCTGATCGCCTTGTCCAGATCGCCAACCTTCAATCCGTTGACGGCGATGACCACATCGCCACCGGCCAGCCCGGCCGCCTGCGCCGCACCGCCGTCCAGCACGCTGACGAGGCGCACGCCGAGGGCGTCGGGTGCACTCTTCACACCCAGGGTTGGCCGCAGCGGTGCGGCACCCAATTCGTCGACCACGCTGCCGCTGTCGGCAGGGCCGTCGGCCGGCACCGTCTGCATCTGAACCCCCTGCGTGGCGAGGAGTTCCGCCAGCGGCAAATCGGTGGTGCTGCGCAGGGCAAGATCGAAGAACGGCGCCAGCGGCAGGCCGGTGACCTGCTCGGCGATGCGCTCCCACTCGCCTTCCGCCAGCCCCTGGCCGTCGGCCAGCCACTTCTGCCACAGCGCCAGCATCACCGTGTCCAGACTCTTGGCACCACCGGTTTCGTGGCGGATGTGTAGGTCCAGCGCCAGCGCCGCCAGCGCGCCCTTGGTGTAGTAGCTGACGATGCTGTTGGGGCTGTTCTCGTCCTGGCGGTAGTACTTGGTCCACGCGTCGAAGCTGGAGTCGGCCAGCGTCTGCTTGGTGCGGCCGTTGCCGCGCAGCACGCCGCTGATGGTCTTGGCCAGCAGGCCGAGGTAGCGCTTCTCGTCGATCAGGCCGCAGCGCAGCAGCGCAAGGTCGTCGTAGTAGGAGGTGATGCCCTCGAACGCCCACAGCAACGTGGTGTGGCCTTCGCGGTTCAGGTCGTAGGGGGTGAACGCCGCCGGCTTCATCCGCTTCACGTTCCAGCTGTGGAAGTACTCGTGGCTGATCAGCCCCAGCAGCTTGAGGTAGCCGTCGGAGACGCCGCTCTCGTCATGGCGCGGCAGGTCGTCGCGGCTGGCCACCAGTGCGGTGGAGGCGCGATGCTCCAGCCCGCCGTAGATGTCGCCGCCGACAAACAGCATGAACACGTAGCGATCGAACGGCGCCGGCTCACCAAAGAAGCGGATCTGCCATTCGCAGATGCGCTTGCTGTCTGCGGCCAACCTTTTCAGGTCGGCCTTATGTTTGCCGGAGACCACGAATTCGTGCGGTACGCCGCAGGCCTTGAAGCGGATGCGCTCGAACTCGCCCAGCTCCACCGGATGGTCGATCAGCTCGTCGTAGCTGGCCGCTTGGTAGCGGCCGAAACCGGATTTCTTGACGTCCAGCGCCGGCAGGCTGGTGGCCACCTGCCACTTGGCCAGCGCCTTGTCCGGCGGCGGCAGTAGCTCCACCTCGCACGGCTCGTGCTCGAAGCCGTCCGCCTGCAGGAACACGCTGGTACCGTTGTAGAAGCCGCGCTGCTGATCAAGATAGGCGCCGCGCACCGACAGGTCGAAGGCGTACACGGTGTAGTGCAGGGTCAGCGCGCCCTTGACCGGCGCCGCCTGCCAGCTGTGCTTGTCCAGTTTCTGCAGCGCCACCGCCTTGCCACCGCTCTCGGCGCGAATGGCCACGATGTGGCGGGCGAACTCGCGAATCATGTAGCTGCCGGGAATCCACGCCGGCAGCCGCAGTACTTGTCCTGCGGCGGCGGGCTGGCGAATGGTCAGCGAGACTTCAAACAGGTGCGCCTGCGGATCAAGCGGGCAGAGGCGATAGCGGACGGCAAAGCTCATGACACAACCCCAGACTGGAAGGGAAAGTGGGGGATTCTAGCACCATGTCCTGTCTGGCGCAGGCAGGGTGGCCGCTTGATCTTCATCAAAATGGGCAAAGGCAATGACAATATAATCGCAGTGGGCAAAAAGGGCTTTTCAGCCTGACACGCCGCGACAGACAGCGCAAAAAGCCGGGCTCACCGGCGCTGTCGTCTGGCCGCTGACACCCGATTTGATTTAGAATGCCTGATTGAATAAATGGGGATTCGGGGCGCTTTCACAGCGACTGGAATAACACCGATACCGTGCACCACCAAATATGGTCACCCGGTCTTATGCCATCCACGGCCCTCTGCCATCCCCGCGACTTGCCCGACTTCATTTTCATATGGGGTTACGCACCGGGGTTTCAAGTCGCTACGGTTTTACGTTCTAGTTCGCAACCTTGGAGAAAACCCTAAATGGAAACGCAATCCACTTATAACTATAAGGTGGTGCGCCAGTTCTCGATAATGACCGTAGTCTGGGGCATTGTCGGCATGCTGGTTGGCGTCATTATTGCGGCCCAGCTGGTGTGGCCGGAGCTCAACTTCGGACCGTGGTTCCACTACGGCCGTCTGCGCCCTCTGCACACCAACGCCGTGATCTTCGCATTCGGCGGCTGCGCGCTGTTCGCCACGTCCTACTACGTGGTACAGCGCACCTGTAACGTCCGTCTGCTGTCGGACAAGCTGGCTGCCTTCACCTTCTGGGGCTGGCAGGCCGTCATCGTGCTGGCCGCCATCACCCTGCCGCTGGGCCTGACCGCCGGTAAGGAATACGCCGAGCTGGAGTGGCCGATCGACCTGCTGATCACCGTGGTATGGGTCGCCTATGCCATCGTGTTCTTCGGCACCATCGCCGTGCGCAAGGTCAAGCACATCTACGTGGCCAACTGGTTCTACGGTGCCTTCATCCTGGCCGTGGCCCTGCTGCACATCGTCAATAGCCTGGCGATCCCGGTATCGATGTGGAAGTCCTACTCCATCTACGCCGGCGCAGTCGATGCCATGGTGCAATGGTGGTACGGCCACAACGCGGTGGGCTTCTTCCTGACCGCAGCCTTCCTCGGCATGATGTACTACTTCGTACCGAAGCAGGCCGGCCGTCCGGTGTACTCCTACCGTCTGTCGGTGGTCCACTTCTGGGCGCTGATCTTCACCTACATGTGGGCCGGTCCTCACCACCTGCACTACACCGCCCTGCCTGACTGGACCCAATCGCTGGGTATGGCCTTCTCGCTGATCCTGTTCGCACCAAGCTGGGGCGGCATGATCAACGGCATCATGACCCTGTCCGGCGCGTGGCACAAACTGCGTACCGACCCGGTACTGAAGTTCCTGGTGGTGTCGCTGTCGTTCTACGGCATGTCCACCTTCGAAGGCCCGATGATGTCGATCAAGACCGTCAACGCGCTGTCGCACTACACCGACTGGACCGTTGGCCACGTGCACTCCGGGGCCCTGGGCTGGGTTGCCTTCATCTCCATCGGCTCGCTGTACTACCTGCTGCCACGCCTGTTCGGCCGTGACGGCATGCACAGCACCAAGCTGATCGAAGCCCACTTCTGGCTGGCTACCGTCGGCGTGGTGCTGTACATCGCCGCACTGTGGATCTCCGGCGTGATGCAAGGCCTGATGTGGCGTGCACTGAACGCGGACGGCACCCTGACCTACGCCTTCGTGGAAGCGGTAAAAGCAACCTATCCGTACCACTTCGTGCGCCTGCTGGGTGGCCTGCTGTTCCTGTCCGGCATGCTGATCATGGCGTACAACACCTTCCGTACCGTTGCCGCTGGTCGTCCGGTTGATGCCAAGATCCCGGCCGTTGCCGCTCACGCGCACTAAGGGACAGAAAGAACCATCATGGAAAAAATCCAGAAACTGATTGAAGAAAACGTCGCCTATCTGATCGTGCTGACCCTGCTGGTAATCAGCATCGCCGCACTGGTCGAGATCGTGCCGCTGATGTTCCAGAAGTCGACCACCCAGCCGATCGCCGGCGTCAAGCCGTACAACGCGCTGCAGCTGACCGGCCGTGACCTGTACATCCGCGAAGGCTGCTACAACTGCCACTCGCAGATGGTGCGTCCGTTCCGTGCCGAAACCGAACGCTACGGCCACTACTCGGTCGCCGGCGAATCGGTCTACGACCATCCGTTCCAGTGGGGCTCCAAGCGTACCGGTCCGGACCTGGCTCGCGTCGGTGGCCGCTACTCCGACGAATGGCATCGTGTGCATCTGGTGAACCCGCGTGACGTGGTACCGGAGTCCAACATGCCGGCATTCCCGTGGCTGGCACGCAACCTGGCCGACGCCGAGGGTGTCGCTGCCAAGATGACCGCGCTGCGCAAGGTTGGCGTACCGTACACCGACAAGGAAATTGCCGAAGCCCAGGCCATGGTCGAAGGCAAGTCCGAAATGGACGCGCTCATCGCCTACATGCAAGGCCTTGGTCTTGCGCTGAAGAACGCGCGCTAAGTCATGGACTTGACCAATCTGGCCCGCATCCTGTTCACGGTATTCTGCTTTGTGACGTTTATCGTGATCCTGATCGGTGCCTTCGGTAAAAAATCGCAGAGGCGTTATGACGATGCGGCCAACCTTGTCTTCAATGGCGACGAGGAAGAGCAACATGGGATTGACGCCGCTAACGGAGCGAAGAAATGAGTGATTTCGTGAGTGATTTCTGGAGTATCTACATCACGGTGATCGTGATCGTAGGTATCGTCGGTTTGACGTACTTGCTGTTCAGCCAGTCGAAGACCACGGTACAAAAAGGGGAAGAAGTAAAAACCATGGGGCACGTCTGGGATGACGACCTCGAGGAATACAACAACCCGCTGCCTCGCTGGTGGATGCTGATGTTCTACATCACCCTGCTCTTCGGCGCCGTCTACCTGGTGCTGTACCCGGGTCTGGGTACCTGGAAAGGCATCCGTGGCTGGACTTCCGTTGGCCAGTACAAGGAAGAGAAAGCCCAGGCGGAAGCCAAGTACCAGCCACTGTACGACAAGTTCATGAAAATGGACGTGAAAACCGTAGCGGCCGATCCGGAAGCGCAGGCCATGGGTAAGCGCCTGTTCCAGACCTACTGTGTACAGTGCCACGGCTCTGACGCACGCGGCGCCAAGGGCTTCCCGAATCTGACCGACAACGACTGGCTGTACGGCGGCACTCCGGAAATCATCAAGACCACGCTGGATGGCGGCCGTCACGGCCAGATGCCGGCCTTCGGCGCCGCCTTCGGTGAAGAAAAGGTCAAGGATGTGGCCAACTACGCGATGTCGCTGTCCGGCAAGAAGCATGACGCCGAACGTGCCAGCCGCGGCAAGGAGACCTTTACCGCGGTGTGCGCAGCCTGCCACGGCCCGGACGGCAAGGGTAACCAGGCACTGGGTGCACCGAACCTGACCGACAACGTCTGGCTGTACGGAGGTACCGAGAAGACCATCATCGAAACAGTGACCAACGGTCGCAACAACCAGATGCCAGCCTGGAAGGACTTCCTCGGCGACGGCAAGGTTCACCTGCTGACCTCTTATGTCTGGGGCCTCTCCAACAAAGCCAAAGCAGAGTAATTGATGCTGCTCAATACTGCCCGCGCAAGCGGGCAGTATCTTTTGCGGCATACAATATATCTATTGGTAAAATAAATCGCCATTCAGAACAGTTCGCACAGTACATAATGGATTGTGTACTTCGCGAAATTTTCTAGCCAGGAACCGCAGCATGAGCCAAAAGCTGAAAGACATCCCGGTCAAGGTCGAGCCGGCCAAACCGGAAATGCAGACCGTGTCGCTGTACGAGGCACAGAAAAAGATTCATCCGCGCAGCGTCAGCGGCCTGTTCAACAACTGGCGCATCCTGTTCGTGGTCGCCACCCAGCTGTTCTACTTCGGCCTGCCCTGGCTGCAATGGAACGGACGCCAGGCGGTGCTGTTTGACCTGGTCAACCGCAAGTTCTACCTGTTCGGCCTCACCATCTGGCCACAAGACTTCGTCTACCTCGCCGCACTGCTGATGTGCTGCGCCTTTGCGCTGTTCGCCTGGACCACCATCGCCGGCCGGCTGTGGTGTGGTTACTCCTGTCCGCAGACCGTCTACACCGAGATCATGATCTGGATCGAACAGCTGGTGGAGGGTGACCGCAACAAGCGCCTCAAGCTCGACAAGGAGGCGATGGGGCTGCGCAAGCTGCGCCTGCGCGCCACCAGCCAGGGCTTGATGATCGTGTTCTCGCTGCTGACCGGCTTTACCCTGGTCGGCTACTTCACGCCGATGCTGGATCTGGTCGCCGCGCTGCCGAGCTTCGACTACGGCTCGTGGGAACTCTTCTGGATGTTCTTCTACGCCGGCTTCACCTACCTGCTGGCCGGCCACATGCGCGAGCAGGTGTGCAAGTACATGTGCCCGTACGCCCGTTTCCAGAGCGCGATGTTCGACGAAGACACGCTGATCATCTCCTATGACGAAAAACGTGGCGAACCGCGCGGCGCGCGCAAGAAAGGCCAGGACAACACCAATCTCGGCGACTGCATCAATTGCGGCATTTGCGTACAGGTGTGCCCGGTCGGCATCGACATCCGTAACGGCCTGCAGTACGAATGCATCGGCTGCGCCGCCTGTATCGACGCCTGCGACGAGGTGATGGTCAAGGTCGGCAGCCCGAAAGGCCTGATCCGCTACACCACCGAGGCGGCACTGGAAGGCAAGTATCCGGAAAGCGAATTCTGGTCGCGACTGAAACGGCCGCGCGTGGTGCTGTACCTGCTGCTGCTGGTCATCATTTTTGGTGCCGCGGTCACGTCCTTGGCGCTGCGCAAGCCGTTCAAGGTCGACATCCTGAAGGACCGCGCCTCGCTGGTGCGCGAGACCGACGACGGCTGGCTGGAGAACAACTACAGCGTGCGCATCATCAACGTTTCCGAAACGGAACAACACTTCCGCATCACGGTCGAAGGCCTGCCGGACCTGAAACTGGTGGTCGACCGCAAGGACATCGTGGTCAAGGCCACCGAGAACGAACAGATCGACGTGCGGGTGCAGGCTGATCCACAATACGCGACCAAGGGCAGCCACAAGATCTACTTCCGGGTCGAGTCGCTACCGGATGGCACCGCCATCGAGGAAAAATCGAGCTTTATCGGAGAATGACGATGCAGAAACAAACAGGGGCGGCTCGCCCCTGGTACAAGGAACGCTGGTTCTGGCTGTTGATGTCGGGGCCGCTGCTGGTGGTGATTGCCGGCTTTGTCACCTTCGGCATCATCGTGCGTGGCGCCGACGACATGGTCAATGACGACTACTACAAGCAGGGCAAGGACATCAACCTGGAGCTGAAACGCGACCTGGCCGCCCAGTCGCTGGGCATCAACGCCCAGGTGATGTTCAGTGACGACATGCGCAGCGTGCGCGTGGTCGACACCAGCGCCAAGCCGCTGACCGGCACCCCGGAACTGCTGCTGCTGCACCCGACCCGGCAGCAGGGCGACCAGCGCATCGCGCTGCAGCGCGTCGGCGACAAGCTGTACCAGGGCGTGCTGAAACCGGATCAGGTCAGCCACTGGTATGTGCGGCTGCAGGACAAGCAGGGCAGCTGGCGGGTACAGAGCGAATGGCTGCCTGCGGAAGGCGCGATGGTCACCCTTGGCAAGGCCAGCACGGAGCAAACCCCATGATGCACACCCCGTTTCCCCGCCGCCAGCTGCTGCTGGCGCTGTCGGCCGGCCTGCTGGCCGCCTGCGCCACCCCGTTGCGGCCAACCCTGGCCTATCTGAACGGCACGGTGTCGTACCGCGAGAAAATGCTGTGGCCGCAGGACAAGACCCTGCTGCGCGTGCGCCTGCTGGCGCTGGGTGACGGCACGGAGGCCGCGGCGGTGATCGCCGAGCAATCGCTGGAAAAGATCACTTTTCCGGCCGCCTTCGCACTGTGCTACGACCCGCAGGCCATCCAGGCCGGCCAGCGCTACGCCGTGGATGTGCGCCTGTTCGTCGACGGCGAGTTGCGCATGCACAGCGCCCACCCCCATCCGGTACTGGATGGCGGCACAACGGCACCGGACATCACACTGCAGATGATCTCCGCCTGAGAACCTGGTCACGAGCTGCTGCGACGAATATCAACGAGGTGATACGGCGTTGAAAACAGCTTCGGCATGCTGGTTTATATCCAGCTGAACGCTGCGTCCTCAGTCGTTTTCGCCTTGTCTCGCGTGAGTTCGCGAGATCGTGAACACGCTCCAAGCAAAACGGCCCGCGATTGCGGGCCGCTTTGCTTTAACGCGACAGATGGTTGCGGCCAACGTTGGCCGCAACGCCTCACTCGGGCCACAGCACCTCCGGCGAGATGTCGGCCAGTGTGCGGCAGCCGGTCAGCGCCATCGCTACCTCCAGCTCCTCCTGCAGCGTGCGCAGCAGGTGCGCCACCCCCAGCGCGCCGGCGGTCGCCAGCGCGTGAATGTAGGGACGGCCGATCAGCACCGCCGAGGCCCCCAGCGCCAGCGCTTTCAGGATGTCGCTGCCACGGCGGATGCCGCCGTCCAGCAGCAAGGGCAGCGCACCGTCCACCGCCGCGGCGATGCGCGGCAGCGCATCGAGGCTGGCTGGCACCGAATCCAGCACCCGCCCGCCATGGTTGGACACGATCAAGCCATCCACGCCCTGCTGCACGGCCCGCCGTGCATCGCGTGGCGCCAGCACCCCCTTCAGCAGCAGCGGCAAGCGCGTCTGCTGCCGCAACCAGTCGATATCCGCCCAGCTCGGCGCCACCGCCATCAACCCGTCAAACACCATGCTCTGCCCCGCCGCCAACGCGGGCTGGTACGGCGTCATGCCCACCAGGTTGGCGGCCTGTACCCGTGGCGGCAGCTGGAAGCCGGCGCGCGCCTCTGCATTGCGCACCCCGGCCAGCGGCGCATCCACCGTCAGCACCAGCGCGCGGTAACCGGCGGTCTCGGCGCGCCGAACCAGTTCCACCACCACCGCGCGATCGTGCTGCCAGTACAGCTGGAACCACAACGCGCCCTGCGCCGCGGCGGCGACCTCCTCCAGCGGCGTGCTGGCTAGGGTGCTGACCAGCATGCTGCTGCCCATGGCGGTGGCGGCATAGGCGGCCGCCCGCTCGCCGTCTGCGTGCACCAGCTTCTGGTACGCCACCGGCGCCAGCAGCAACGGATGGCTGAGCGACAGCCCGAACAGCTCGCTACGGCAATGGCCGCCGCGGACATCGGCCAGTACCTGCGTCTGCAACTGCCGGCGCGCGAAAGCGGCAAGGTTGGCCGCATGGCTCAGCTCGTCCGCGGCGGCGCTGTCGACATAGGCACGGGCATTGGCGCTCATGTGACGTGCAGCGTAGCGCTGGTAGTCGGCTGCGGACACCAGATCGGCGGGGATGTGATCGAGGGGGGGCAACTGGGCGGTCATGGCATGGCGCGGACGAAGTGAAAACCGCACCATAGCCAAATCGAGAATTACTATCAACTACAAGATGCGCACAAGCAACCGCTACCAGCCAATAGTACGATCAGGCACGGCTAGTTGCCGGCATTGCGGAACACGTTGAGGGCAAACAGCAGCACCGCGATGCCGAGCACGATGGACGCCACGCCGGCGACCGGCTCCATGGCGCGGTAGCCGCGGTGGATGGCCGCCACCGCCAGCATCAGCAGCGGCAGGCCGAGGTTGTACAGCCAGAACTGGATGCGCGCCAACGGCGAGGCACCCATGGCCGGAAACTTGCGGAACAGGATGCCGAACAGTGCCATCGACACCCAGCCCAGCAGGTTGAGGTGGGCGTGCACCGGGTACAGCAAGTGGTCACCGGAGGCGCCCATGTAGATGCCAAGCCAGACGCCGACCACGAAATACACGGCGGCCAGCCGCAGCCAGACGGTGCCGTGCGGATTGTTCAGTTTGATTTCCATGCCGGCAGCTCCCGGAAAACCTGCTCTGGCCTACCACCGTCGGCCGCGACAGGCAGCCAGCCGGAGCAACACTCTTGCCTAACCATAGAACAGTCCGGAGCAACATCAAACCCGGCCCGTACCCGCAACGGCAGCGTCATGACGCGCCGGCACAGTCCAGCAACCGGTCGATCGCCATGTCCGGCGCAATGCAACCGAAGCGGCCCGGCGCCTCGATCAGCAACAGGCCATGCCTGGCCGGGCGCGGAAACCAGCGCTCACCGCTGCTGACGCGAATATCTCGCACGCCGAATTGCGCCAGCATGGCCAGCGAATAAGTCCACGACGGGTAGCGCGCCAGGGCGGCGCGATACGGCGCCTGATAGGCATAGGAGGTGATGCGCTGATCCACGCCGATATCGCGGAAAAAGCGCGTTTCACGCTGCTGGGCGTCGCGCAGATAGCGTTCCAGCCGTGCCTCCACCGTTGCCGGGCTGCCCGGTGCAAGCTGCGCTTGCAGCTGCGCGCGGCGGTCGGCCGTGTCCGTCATGCCGCCATGAAAGGCGACGATGGCGTAATCGCCCAGCTCGCGGCTTGTCGCGGCGGTGAACACGTAATTGGCACAGGCGGAATTGCAGTACGCCGGCACATGCAGCTGCAGCGGCTGGCGATGCAGCCATGCGCCCAGCTCCAGACCGTGCGCGAAATGGCCGCCGGCACTGCTGATCACCAGCGTCACCGGCTTCACCGTCGCCGCGTCATAGAGGGCGAACAGGCGGCGGTTGGCGGCGGCGGTGAGCTCGCCGTCGTAGATCAGCGCGCGGCCGGAATAGGACAGTGTCACGGTGGTGACGGCCTCGGCCGGCGCCGACCAAGGCAGGCTGCTGGCAAGCAGGACCACGACAAGGAGCTGTTTCATCACGCTATCGTCGCCCGAGAAGCAAAAACGGACAAGCCGCGCGTCATGGTGAACGCCGGGCTTGTCCGTTTGAGGTGAGCGCTAGCGCGTTAAACCGGCTTCAGCCGTGCGGTGAAATGACGCAGGATAGGCGGCTCGTAATCGAAAGCGAGGCCGCGAATGCCGGCAGCACGCGACTGGATGTCGATCAGGCAATCGGCGATGTAGTCCATGTGGTCATTGGTGTACACCCGGCGCGGGATGGTCAGGCGCAACAGCTCGAACGGCGACGCCTCCTGCTCGCCGGTGGCCGGATTGCGTCCCAGCAGCAGCGAGCCGATCTCCACGCCACGGATGCCGCCTTCCAGATACAGCTCGCAGGCCAGCGCGTGCGCCGGGAACTGCCCGGCCGGGATGTGCGGCAACAGCTTTTTGGCATCGACGAACACCGCGTGACCGCCGGTCGGAGTCTGGATCGGGATACCGCCGGCCGCCAGACGCTCGCCCAGATACGCCACCTGGCCGATGCGGTAGGCGAGGTAGTCTTCGTCCATGCCCTCCCGCAGGCCGATCGCCATCGCCGCCATGTCGCGGCCGGCGAGGCCGCCGTAGGTGATGAAGCCTTCCATCGCCACGCAGCGTACCTGCACCGTGCGGAACAGCTCGATGTCGTCCTTGAAGCAGCACAGGCCGCCGATGTTGACCAGCGCGTCCTTCTTCGACGACATGGTGAACATGTCGCCGTGGCTGAACATCTCGCGCACGATGGCCGGCACCGGCACGCCGGCGTAGTCCGGATCGCGCTGCTGGATGAACCAGGCGTTCTCGGCAAAGCGCGCGGCGTCGATGATCACCGGGATGCCGTGCTGGCGCGCCAGCGCCGCCGCCTCGCGGATGCTGGCCATGCTCACCGGCTGGCCACCGGCGCTGTTGCAGGTGACGGTGATGATCAGGCCGGCGACGTTGGCCGCACCGACTTCTTCTATCGTTGCGGCCAACCTTGGCAGGTCGAAGTCGCCCTTCCAGTCGTACGGCGTGGTGGTGTCCAGCGCCTTCGGCGTCAGCACGTTGATGGCGCGGGCGCCGGCGATCTCGACGTGGGCCTTGGTGGTGTCGAAGTGATAGTTGGACAGGAACACCGGGCTATCGCCCTGGCAGCGCTTGACCAGCTCCGGGAACAGGATCTGCTCGGCGCCGCGGCCCTGGTGGGTCGGCAGCGTGTGCTGGTAGCCGAACGCCTCTTTTACGGTATCGGCCAGCTGGTAGTAGTTGCGGCTGCCGGCGTAGGCCTCGTCGCCGGTCATGATGCCGGCCCACTGCCGGTCGGACATCGCGCCGGTGCCGCTGTCGGTGAGCAGGTCGATATAGACATCCTCGCCACGCAACAGGAAAGGGTTCCAGCCGGCGTCGGCCAGTGCCTGGCGACGGAATTCCGGTGTGGTCTGCTTGATCGGCTCTACCATCTTGATGCGGAATGGTTCGGGAATGCGTCGTGCCATGATGATGCTCCTTGCCTTGCGGCCAAGCTTCAGGCGCACGCCGGCATGCTGCCGGGCACGGGATGTGCGCAGGCAGGCGGCGTGGCAGCGAGGGCCACAAGCGTCAATTCAATTGTAGGAAAGGAAAAGCAGGGGCAGCCGGACGGCTGCGGCAGGCATCAGGCGCGCGGGAAGTCGTAGGCAAGAACGATGTCGAGGGTGTACCAGTGTTCCGTCAGGCAGCCGGACATGGCGGCAGCCCGGAACGAGCAAGCGTTGCGCTTCATCGGGCAGTTTCTCCAGGGCTTGGCAACAGGTCGTGCCCATGCACGACAGACAACAGGCTACACCCGCCATCCGTCGTCAGCAAGCTGCGCTGCAACATGCGACGGCAACAAAAACGCCACGAGGCAGACTCGTGGCGTGGGGCGAAGCCCGGGCAAACCGCCACCGCTTACTCCAGTCGCGGCAGCAGGCACTTCTGCCGCAGCAGCGGCTCCACCGCCTCTGCAGACACCGGCTTGGACAGCAGGTAGCCCTGCACCTGGTGGCAGCCTTCCTGCGCCAGGAACTGCCACTGCTCCACCGTCTCCACCCCTTCCGCCACCACCTGCATGTTGAGGTTCTTCGACATGTTGATGATGGCGCGGGTAATCGCGGTATCGTCCTGGTCGCCCGGAATGTCGCGTACGAAGGAGCGGTCGATCTTCAGCTTGTCGGCCTTGAAGCGCTTGAGGTAGGCCAGACTGGAATAGCCGGTGCCGAAGTCGTCGATCGACATGCGGATACCCATCGCCTGGATGGCGCGGATGGTCTGCACCGTCGACTCCAGGTCGTCCATGATCACGCTCTCGGTCACTTCCACATCGAGGCAGCTGCCCGGCAACTGGTACTCGGCCAGCGCGTCCTGCAGCAAGCCGACCAGATCCTGGTGACGGAACTGCAGCGCCGACAGGTTGACCCCCACCGTCATCAGCGGCAGGCCCTTGCCGTGCCATTCCGCGATCTGGCGGCAGGCTTCGCGGATCACCCAGTTGCCGATCTGCACGATATAGCCGCGCTCCTCGGCGACATCGATGAAGTGCAGCGGCCCCAGCAGCCCCAGCGTCGGGTGGTTCCAGCGGATCAGCGCCTCGGCGCCGATGATGTTGCCGCTGCTCATCTCCACCTGCGGCTGGTAGTGCAGCACGAACTCGTGGCGGTCGACGGCGTGACGCAGCTGGCTTTCGATGGCCAGGATCTCGCGCGCCCGGGCATTGAGATCGGCGGTATAGAACTTGTAGTTGTTGCGACCGCTGGACTTGGCGTGATACATCGCCGCGTCGGCATTGCGCACCAGGGTGTCGAAATCGCGGCCATCGTCCGGGAACAGGCTGATACCGATACTGGCGGTGATTGCCAGCGAGTGGCTGTAGACGTCGATCGGTGCGGCGAACTCGGCGAGAATGCTTTCCGCCACATGCACCGCATCGGCGGCATCGTTGATCAGCGGCAGCAGCACCAGGAATTCGTCACCGCCCTGCCGCGCCACCACTTCCCCGGCACCCAGTACACGGCGGATGCGCTCGGAAGCGATCTTCAGCAGGATGTCGCCGGCGGCGTGACCCAGCGATTCATTGATGGTCTTGAAGCGGTCGAGATCGAGCAGCAGCACGCCAAGCTTGCCATTGTCGTGCGAGGCATTCTGGATCGCCAGCAGTGCGCGATCCTGCAGGTGACCGCGGTTGGGCAGGCCGGTGAGCACGTCGAAGTGGGCCAGGAACTGGATGCGTTCGTCGGCGGCCTTGCGCTCCGACTGGTCGCTGAAGATCGCCACGTAGTGCGTCACTTCGCCGGCCAGGCTCTTCACCGCATTGATCGCCAGCCATTCCGGGTACACCTCGCCGTTCTTGCGGCGGTTCCATACCTCGCCCTGCCACTGCCCCTGCTCGTTGAGCACCGACCACAGGTTGTCGTAGAACTCCTTGTTGTGGCGGCCGGAGCTGAGCACCGTTGGCCGCTGGCCCAGCACTTCGTCCTGGCCGAAGCCGGTAATCTCGGTAAAGGCGCGGTTGACGCTGCGGATGCAGACCTGGGCATCGGTGATCATGATGCCTTCGGCGGTGTTCTCGAACACCTTGGCCGCCAGCTGCATGCGTTCTTCCGCGGCTCGGCGCTCGGAGATGTCGCGCACCATGCGCCACACCGCGGTGATGCGGCCGTCGGCGTCACGCATCGCCACCGTCTTGACGCTGACCGGGATGGCGCTGCCAAGGCGGTTGATGTACTCGACCTCGAACTCGTCGCAGAAACCGAAGCGCATCACCTTGTTGTCGAGGTTGTAGCGCTCCACCGCCTCGCTGTTGTCGGATACCACCTTCCAGAAGTTCTGCAGCTTGAGCTGGTCGAGGCTGTAGCCGATCAGGCTGAGGAAGGCGGGGTTGGCGTCGATCACCTGCCCTTCCAGCGAGCTGATCACGATGCCGTCCAGATTGGACCAGAACAGCTCACGGTACTTGTTCTCGGAACGGCGCAGCGCGTCTTCCACTTCGCGGCGGCGCTCGATGTCCGCCTCCAGCGCCAGCGTCTTGGCCTTCAGCTCGTCGATCAGCCGTTTCAATTCGGCGCGCATCCATTCCAGATGCTTGCCGACGGTGCCAATCTCGTCCTGGCGCCCCCACTGGAACGGCTGGTCCAGCTTCAGTGCGGCCAACTGCGTGGCCTGCTCCGACAGCTGGCGGATCGGCTTCAGGAAGCGCGAGTTGAGGATACTCATGATCAGCACGATGGACAGCAACAGCTGCGCCGCCACGATCAGCAGCAGGTCTTTCAGCTGGTTTTTCTGGGCAATGCCCAGATGCTCGGTATCGAACTCGATATTGACCTGCCCGATTTCCTCACCGCGATAGACCACCGGTTTCTGCACGAAGGCCACGCCGCCGATACGGCGTTCGCTGCGCAGCGCGGACAGGAAGATGGTATTGGACTGGGTGTCGGAAACGCGGACCGAAATGATGCGTTCGTCGTCCATCACCGACGATACCAGCGGTGCACCGGCCTGACGGCTGAGGTTCCACAGCGGCTCCTGCATCCCCAGCGCCACGATTTCCAGCAGCCGGTTCTGGTCGACGGCCAGTTGCGTCTCCATCTTGTCGCGCTGCAGGTTGAAACTGAGG
Organism: Vogesella indigofera; assembly: GCF_028548395.1. NCBI lineage: Bacteria > Pseudomonadati > Pseudomonadota > Betaproteobacteria > Neisseriales > Chromobacteriaceae > Vogesella > Vogesella indigofera. Next base: position 87,511 of record NZ_JAQQLA010000012.1, read on the forward strand.
AAACTGATCAACAAGGCGGGAAACAGCAGGCCGAGCACAACGGCAATCAGGAATGCCTGGCGTAGCGACAATCGGCCGCCAGGCTGGGAGTAATCAAACGTTTCTGCTTGTCTTGTCATATATCGGGTTGCCGCAGGGCTGCCACATTATTTTATTTTTAAGAAAAGCCTGACTGTTACCAAGCCAGATCATTTGCCGCTCGCCACGGGTGGGGCGCTTGCAAGCCTGCAGTGACGGCTGCAGCGTGAATCCGCTTATGCGTCTGCGCTACAATCGTCGTACCGAATCATTGTGTCTCAGCGGCAAAGCGACTGCAAATGTTTGCCATCGCGCAGCGCAGCACGAGCCTACCGCCGCTTTGCCTTACAATTACGCTTTATCGCGCGCGCCGGCTACCGCAGGCGGGTTGTCGAAAGCGTACGGCGCTGCCTACAATCGCCGGCAATTATTTACAGGGTCACACACCAATGTCGCATCGTCATTACGACCAACTCATCACCGCACGCTGGATTATTACAGTAGAACAAGATGGTGTCATTCTTGACAACCACTCGCTGGCGATCAGCGATGGCCGCATTGTTGCCATTCTGTCGCCGGCCGAAGTCGCCGGTGTCAGCGCCAGCGAACACCTGAACCTCGACAACCACGTGCTGATGCCGGGCCTCGTCAACCTGCACGGCCACTCGGCGATGACCCTGCTACGCGGCATGGCCGACGACAAGGCGCTGATGGACTGGCTGCAGAACCACATCTGGCCCGCAGAGGGCAAACATGTCAGCGATGCCTTCGTGTTTGACGGCGCGCTGCTGGCGATGGGCGAGATGTTCCGCAGCGGCACCACCACCATCAACGACATGTACTTCTTCCATGCCGCGATGGCGCGCGCCGCGCTGGCCGCCGGCATGCGCACCTTTGTCGGCTGCTCGATCCTGGAATTCCCCACCGTCTACGGCCAGAACGCCGACGACTACATCAGCAAGGCAATGGCCGAGCGCAGCCAGTTCCTCGGCGAGGAGCTGGTGACCTTCACCCTGGCACCGCACGCACCGTACACCGTGGCCGACGACACCTTTCGCAAGGTGGTGACGCTGGCCGAGCAGGAAGACATGCTGATCCACTGCCACATCCACGAGACCCTGGATGAGGTCAACGGCAGCATCGAGCAGTACCAGCAGCGGCCGCTGGCACGCCTGGCCAATCTCGGCCTGCTGTCACCACGCCTGATTGCCGCGCACATGGTGCACCTCACCGACGCCGAAATCGCGCTGGTGGCCAAGCATGGCGTGTCCATCGCCCACAACCCGACCTCCAACATGAAGCTGGCGTCCGGCATCGCACCGGTGCAGAAACTGTTGGCCGCAGGCGTCAACGTTGGCATCGGCACCGACGGCGCGGCATCGAACAACAAGCTGGACATGCTGAGCGAAACCCGTATGGGCGCGCTGCTGGCCAAGGTAGGCACCCTGGACCCGACCGCGGTGCCGGCCGCCACCGCCATCCGCATGGCCACGCTACACGGCGCCCGCGCGCTGGGCATCGAGCACAAGGTCGGCAGCATCGCCGTCGGCAAGCAGGCCGACCTGATCGCCGTCGATCTGGCCCAGATCGAGACCAGCCCCAACTTCGATCCGATCTCGCACATCGTTTACGCCGCCGGCCGCGAACAGGTCAGCCACGTGTGGGTCAATGGTCGCAATGTCCTGCGCGAGCGCAAGCTGACCACGCTGGACGAAGCAGAACTGAAAGCCCGCGCCGACAGCTGGCGTGTCCGCATTCTCGGTAATTAAGGAACCAGCATGAGCAACGTTGACGAACAGGAACTCGACAAATTCAGCCAGATCGCCCACAAGTGGTGGGACATGGACAGCGAGTTCAAGCCGCTGCATGAAATCAACCCGCTGCGCCTCGACTTCATCGACCAGCACGCGGCCCTGGCCGGCAAGGCGGTACTGGATGTCGGCTGCGGTGGCGGCATCCTATCGGAAAGCATGGCCCACTACGAGGCCAGCGTCACCGGCATCGACCTCGCCAAGAAATCGCTGAAAGTGGCGCAGCTGCACAGCCTGGAATCCGGCGTCAGCGTCAACTACCGCTGTGTCGCGGTGGAAGACCTCGCCGCCGAGGCGCCGGCCAGCTTCGACGTGGTGACCTGCATGGAAATGCTGGAACACGTGCCCGATCCGCAGAGCATCGTGCGCGCCTGCGCGCAGCTGGTGAAACCGGGTGGTTGGGTGTTCTTCTCCACCCTCAACCGCAACGCCAAGTCCTACCTGCTGGCGGTACTGGGCGCCGAGTACGTGCTGAACATGCTGCCCAAGGGCACCCATGAGTACGCGCGCTTCCTCAAGCCGTCGGAGCTGTCGCGCATGGCGCGCAACGCCGGGCTGGGCGTGGAAACCCTGGCCGGCATCGGCTACAACCCGCTGACCCGCGTCTACAGTCTCAATGACGACACCGACGTCAATTACCTGATGGCCACCCGCCGCCTCGCCTGAGGCCGCCCCCCGGCCTGCGGCCAACCTCAAGGTTGGCCGCAACCGTCTGGATACCATGACCACACCCCTGCTCTCCCCACCGCTGCCCCCTGCCGCCATCCGCTGGCTGCACGAACTGGACATCAGCGATCGCCCGACACTGGCGCAATACGGCGCCGCGCGCGCCTATGCCCTGCTCAAGGCCGGCGGCCACACCGTGACGCTGAAGCTGCTGTACGCGCTGGAGGCGGCGATCCGCGGCGTACACTGGTCGCAGCTGAACGATGACGACCGCCTGCGGCTGCGCACGGCGCTGGCGCAATTGCCGCCGCAGCGCCCGCTGCCGCCGCTGGCCGAACGCCAGCGCTTCATGGCGCTGGCGCGCGAACTGGCGCAGCAGGCGGCGATGGAGGGCGAGGTGCCGGTTGGCGCGGTGGTGGTCAGGAATGGCGAGGTGATCGGCCGCGGCTACAACCGTCCCTGCGCCAGCCACGACCCGTCGGCGCACGCCGAGATGCTGGCACTGCGCGACGCTGCGGCCAACCTTGGCAACTACCGGCTGGCCGGCTGCCAGCTCTACGTCACGCTGGAGCCGTGCCCGATGTGCAGCGGCGCCATCCTGCACGCACGCATCGACCACGTGCTGTTCGGCGCCTTTGACGCCAAGACCGGCGCCGCCGGCAGCGTGCTGAACCTGTTTGCCGAGACTAAACTGAATCATCAGACCGCCATCGACGGCGGCATCGACGCCGAAAGTTGTGCCGGCCTGCTGGCCGACTTTTTCCGCCAGCGCCGCCACACCGCCAGGAAGGAAGCGTGATGAAATGGCTATTGCTACTGCTGCTGTGCTGCAGCGGCAGCCTCGTTGCCGGCCCGGCAGACTTCATCCTGCAGCAGCAGGACGGTCCGCTGGTGGCCGCCCATGCCAACCGCCTCAACCCCGGCCAGCCGTGGCTGCACGTCAGCGTCGCCGAGCAGTCGCTCACCCTCTACGACGGTCGCGGCCTGCCGCAGAAGCGCTACACCGTGTCCACCGCCAGGAACGGCGTCGGCGAGCGCGTCAACAGCTACCAGACCCCGCGCGGCTGGCACCGGGTGTGCGAACGCATCGGCGATGATGTCGCCGCCGACACCATCATCTACCGGCGCAAGGTGACGCCGTGGAAGTACACACCGCAGCTGGCCGCCGAATACCCGGACAAGGACTGGATCCTGACCCGCATCCTGTGGCTGTGCGGCATGGAGCCGGGCAAGAACCAGGGCGGCGAGGTCGACAGCTATGACCGTGCCATCTACATCCACGGTGCCGGCCAGCACGTGCCGTTCGGCACGCCGACCTCGCGCGGCTGCGTGCGCATGCGCAACGAAGACGTGATCGAACTCTACAACCTGACCGCCAACGGCATCGACGTGCTGATCAGCGAAGAAAACTAGCCATGCTCAACCTGACCACCCCGGCCCTGCTGTTTCCGGCCATTTCCCTGCTGCTGCTCGCCTACACCAACCGCTACCTGGCGCTGTCCAGCATCGTGCGCGGCCTGTATGACGACTATCAGCAGCAGCCCAGCGACAAGATCGTGCGCCAGATCGGCACCCTGCGCCGCCGCATCGCGCTGATCAAATGGATGCAGAGCATGGGCGTGGCCAGCCTGTTCCTGTGCGTGGTGGCGATGTTCCTGATCTATACCGGTTGGCCGCAGGCGGCGCAGATGACCTTCGGCGCCAGCCTGCTGTTGCTGATCAGCTCGCTGGGCATGTCGCTGCTGGAGTTGCGCATGTCGACCGACGCGCTGAACATCCTGCTGTCCGACCTGGTCGCCGCCGAGCGCGCGCGCGACAAGAGCCCGCACTGACGCGCGGGCAGGCAAAAAAAAAACCTCCCCGCGCTAGCGGAGAGGTAACACCCGTGTCGTACCTGCAAGGTTCCCGATGGAACACGCAATAACAAGCGACGTTATTGCTCTTGAAGCAGCTGTCTCAACCATTTCCTTGCGAGCCACTTATGATGTTAGCCCCTCATGATCCTCGCCCGGCCCTGATTTAAACAAGCGTTTGAATCGTAAGGTGAGGGGCGTTTTCGCGCAAGTGCTTTTTGGCGCCGGCGGCGAAAACGGGTGATTTTGCAACACGCGGCGCTTGCGGCGCTGCCGACCAGGGCACCGGTTTGATGCTAGAATGCGGATACAGTCCGATTGCCGGACAATATAAAGTTTACAGTGCGTGCCGCAACGCCCCAGTCGAATTCATCAGGAGCTTTAATGAGCTTCAAGGCCAACGATTCCCTCACCGAACAGATTGCCCGCTTTCTCGGCAACCAGATCATCAGTGGCAACATGCTGCCCGGCGAACGCATCCAGGAACTGCGCATTGCCGCGGAACTGAACGTCAGCCGCGGCTCGGTGCGCGAGGCCTTGCTGATCCTGCAGCGCCGCCATCTGGTTGACATCTATCCGCGCCGCGGCGCCATTGTCGCCAGCATGACCGCCGGCGACGTGCGCGACTTCTTCGAGCTGTGGTTCGTGCTACTGGAACAGGCGGTGTCGCATCTGGCGCACAACTGGCAGAACGACGACCTCGCCGACTTCTTCGAACTGATGACGGCACTGGGCGAGTGCAACCGCAACGACGATCTTGACGGCTTCTACCGCCACGGCGTCAGCTTTCTCGGCGCCCTGTATCAGCACGCCGGCAACCGCTACCTGGCGCAGACGCTGCATGACCTGCTGCCGCTGTCGCAGCGCTGCCTGTTTGCCATCCTGCGCGCCGGCAAGAGCCGCATCGAACAGACCCACGACTTCCTCGACGGCCTGCTGCAGGCGATCATCGCCCGTGACCAGACCAGGCTGCGCCACATGATCCAGCAGTTCGGCCACGACTACAGCCAGCTGGCGCAAGCCTCGGCCACGGCACTCGGCGCCGACGGCAGCTAAGCCGCAGCAGCCATGAAAAAGGCGGCCTCGCGGCCGCCTTTTGCTTGTTCACGCCGCGTCAGGCACGGCGCCGGTAATCGACGAAGCGGTACACCAGCCCGTTGGCGGCGGTCTGCGCCGGCTGCGCCGTGGCCAGCCACTCCTCGTCGCGCCACGCCGGGAAAGTGGCATCGCCGGCCACCGCCAGCTCGATATGGGTCAGCCGCAGCTGGTCGGCCAGCGGCAGCGCCTGGCGGTACAGCTCGGCGCCGCCGATCACGCACACCTCGTCAACGTTGGCCGCCAGCGCCAGCGCCTCGTCCAGCGAGTGCGCCACCGTCACGCCCTCGTGCTGCCAGTCCGGCTGCCGGGTAATCACGATGTTCAGCCGACCGGGCAAGGCGCGGCCGATGGAATCGAAGGTCTTGCGCCCCATCAGCACCGGCTTGCCCAGCGTTACCGCCTTGAAGTGCTTCAGGTCCTCCGGCAGATGCCACGGCAGGGTGTTGGCGATGCCGATCACGTTGCCGCGCGCCATCGCCGCCACCAGGGTCAAGGTTGGCCGCAGGCTCATACCGCCACCTCCGCCTTGATGTGCGGATGCGGGTCGTAGCCCTCCAGCGTGAAGTCTTCGAACTTGAAGGCGAACAGGTCGTTGACCTCCGGGTTGATGCGTATCGTCGGCAACGGCCGCGGCTCGCGCGTCAGCTGCAGGCGGGCCTGCTCGAAGTGGTTGCTATAGATGTGCGCGTCGCCCAGCGTGTGCACGAAGTCGCCCGGTTTGAGGCCGCACACCTGCGCCACCATCATGGTCAGCAGCGCATAGCTGGCGATGTTGAACGGCACGCCGAGGAAGATATCGGCCGAGCGCTGGTACAGCTGGCACGACAGCTTGCCGTCCGCCACGTAGAACTGGAACAGGCTGTGGCACGGCGGCAGCGCCATCTCGTCCACCAGCGCCGGGTTCCACGCCGACACCATCAGCCGGCGCGAATCGGGGTTGCGGCGAATCATGTCCAGCAGGTTGGCGATCTGGTCGATGTGGCGGCCATCCGGCGCCGGCCAGCTGCGCCACTGGTAGCCGTATACCGGGCCGAGGTCGCCGTTGTCGTCGGCCCATTCGTCCCAGATGCGGACGCCGTTCTCCTGCAGATAGCGGATATTGGTGTCGCCGGACAGAAACCACAGCAGTTCGTGGATGATGGAGCGCAGGTGGCACTTCTTGGTGGTCACCAACGGAAAGCCGGCGGCGAGATCGAAGCGCATCTGGTAGCCGAATACCGAACGGGTGCCGGTGCCGGTGCGGTCGGACTTGTCGGTGCCGTGCGTCAGCACGTGCTGCATCAGGTCGAGATACTGTTTCATGTAAAGCGCCAGTCAATTGAATGCACCAATTCTACTATCAACCGCTGGTGACGACACCTGCCGCGCGGCGCGCAGAGCACAGGCAAATACGCTACCATCGCGCATCGAATCATTAATCCACAGGGTCACATCACCGCGCCATGGCTGAAGACTCAGACAAGGAAGATCGCACCGAATCACCCTCGGCGCGAAAACTCGAACAGGCGCGCGAGGACGGCAACGTCCCGCGCTCGCGCGAGCTGAACACTTTTGCCGTCACCATGGCAGGCTTGGCCCTGCTCATCGCCACTGGCGGCCAGCTGTTCACCGCCATGAAGGAAAGCATGATCGCCTGGTTTACCTTCAACCAGGAAAGCCTGCGCGACCCGCTGGTCATCATGGAGCGGCTGCGGCAGAGCGTGCAGGACACCCTGCTGCAAATGGCGCCGCTGCTGGGCGGGCTGCTGCTGGTGGCGGCGCTGACACCGCTGCTGATCGGCGGCTGGAACTTCACCAGCAAGGGCTTCATGCCCAATTTCGGCAAGCTCAACCCGCTCAGCGGCATCAAGCGGCTGTTCTCGGTCAATGCCGCCACCGAAGGGCTAAAGGCGGTGCTGAAAAGCGCGCTGATCGGCGGCGTCGCCACCTGGACAATCTGGAACGAGCGCGACGAGCTGATGGGGCTGATCAGCATGCCGCTGGATGGTGCGCTGCTGAAACTGGTGGCGCTGATGGAGCACACCTTTCTGGTGGTGGTCGGTGCCATGCTGCTGCTGGTGGTACTGGATGTACCGTTCCAGCTATGGCAGTACCACAAGAACCTGCGCATGACCAAGGATGAAGTGAAGCAGGAATACAAGCAGCAGGAAGGTTCGCCCGAGGTCAAGGGCCGCATTCGCCAGCTGCAGCGCGAGGCGGCACGCAAACGCATGATGCAGGAGATCCCGAACGCCAATGTAATTGTTACCAACCCGACTCACTATGCCGTTGCATTCAAGTATGATGAAGAAATGGCCGCTCCGGTGCTGATCGCCAAGGGCAGCCTGAAGCTGGCGGAACGCATCATCAACGCCGGCCAGGAACACCGTATCGCCATCCTGCGCGCGCCCAGCTTTGCCCGCGCGCTGTACTTCAACGTCGAGCTGGGCGAGCAGATTCCGTCGCAGCTGTATACCGCCGCCGCACAGGTGCTGGCCTATATTCACCAGCTGAAACACTTCGAGCAAAGCGGCGGTCTGGCCCCGGTGTTCCCCGAGCAGCTGGACGTCCCTGCCGAACTTGACCCCGAAAGCAAACGCCAGCAACATACGCCGCCAAAAACCTAACGCAGCACGTCATCGCAACGAGGCATGAACACACTGCAGGACTTCCTGAAAAAGATTGATCTGAACACCCTGGCAGGCCCGGTCCTGATCATCCTGGTACTGGCCATGATGGTGTTGCCGCTGCCGCCGGTGCTGCTGGACATCTTCTTTACCTTCAATATTGCCGTCTCCATCATCGTGCTGATGGTGGGTATCAACACGCGCGAACCGCTGGAATTCTCCTCCTTTCCCTCGGTGCTGCTGATCACCACCCTGCTGCGCCTGTCGCTGAACGTGGCCAGTAGCCGGGTGATCCTGCTGGAAGGCCATAACGGCTCCGCCGCCGCCGGCGCGGTGATCGAATCCTTTGCCCACTTCCTGATTGGCGACAACGTTACCATCGGTATCGTGGTGTTCATCATCCTTACCATCATCAACTTCGTGGTGATCACCAAGGGTGCCGGCCGGATCGCCGAAGTCTCGGCCCGCTTCGCGCTGGACGCGATGCCCGGCAAGCAGATGGCGATCGATGCCGACCTCAACGCCGGCCTGATCGGCGAGGACGAGGCGCGTACCCGCCGCGCCAAGATCGGCGAAGAGGCCAACTTCTTCGGCTCGATGGACGGTGCCTCCAAGTTCGTGCGCGGCGATGCCGTGGCCGGCATCATGATCATCGTGATCAACATCGTCGGCGGCTTGATCATCGGCATCGTACAGCACGACCTGCCGGTGGCCGAGGCCGCCGAAACCTATACCCTGCTCACCATCGGCGACGGCCTGGTGGCACAGATCCCGGCGCTGATCATCTCCACCGCCGCCGGCATGGTGGTAGCACGGGTCGGCACCGAAAAAGGTCTGTCGGAACAACTGCTGGGGCAGATGTTCGCCAACCCGACGGTGCTGTACCTCACCGCCGCGGTGATCGGCATGCTGGGCCTGATCCCGAACATGCCGCACGTTGCCTTCCTGATGATCGCTGCCATTCTCGCCGGCAGTGCCCGCTGGCTGGAAATCAGCGCCGCGCGCCGCGCCACGCAGCCAGCCGAAATCGAAGTGCTGCCACCGGCGGTGCTGGACCAGCCGCTGACCGAAGTCAGCTGGAAAGACGTGCAGCCGGTCGATGCCCTCGGGCTGGAGGTCGGCTACCGTCTGATCCCGCTGGTCGATCGCGAACAGGACGGCGAGCTGCTGCGCCGCATCCGCGGCATCCGCAAGAAAATGGCGCAGGAACTCGGCTTCCTGGTGCCGCCGGTCCACATCCGCGACAACCTGGAAATCCGCCCCAACGCCTACCGCATCCTGCTCAAGGGCGTGGAAGTGGGCAGTGGCGAGGCTTTCGTCGGCCAGTTCATGGCCATCAACCCCGGCCAGGTCAGCGGCGAGCTGCAAGGCAGCCCGACGACCGATCCGGCCTTTGGCCTGCCGGCAATCTGGATCGATGCCAGCAAACGCGACGAGGCGCAGACGCTGGGCTATACCGTGGTCGACGCCAGCACCGTGGTCGCCACCCACCTGTCCAACCTGCTGCAGACCCACGCTGCCGAACTGCTCGGCCGCGAGGAAGTGCAGGCGCTGATCGACCACCAGGCCAAGGAAGCGCCGAAACTGATCGAGGACCTGGTACCGAAGGTGGTACCGATCGGCACCCTGCAGAAAGTGCTGCAGCAGCTCTTGACCGACGGCATCCACCTGCGCGACTTCCGTACCATCATCGAGACGCTGGCCGATCACGTCGGCGTTACCGCCGACATCGACGAACTGACCTCGGCGGTGCGTACCGCGCTGTCGCGCGCCATCGTGCAGCAGCTGTTCCCCGGCGAGCAGGAGCTGCCGCTGATGACGCTGGACCCGCAGCTGGAAGGCATCCTGCTGCAGGCGGTACAGAGCAAGGGCGGCGGTCTGGAGCCGGGGCTGGCGGAAAACCTGCTGGCCAATGCCGCGGAACAATCGGAACAAGTCGAAAACCAGGGCTTTAATCCCGTATTATTGACCCCACCGGCATTACGGCCTTTGCTGGCACGCTTTCTGCGCCGTGCCCTGCCGCAGTTACGCGTGATTTCGCATAATGAAATACCGGACAGCAAATCCATTCGTATAATTGCGGTGATCGGGGGGAGCAAAAGCTAACGCATCATGGTGGTCAGAAAGTTCTACGGCAAAACAACACGGGATGCGCTACGCCAGGTTCGCGAAGAACTGGGCGCCGATGCGCTGATCCTGTCCAACCGCCCTACCCTGGGCGGTGGCGTAGAGATCATGGCCGTCGCCGATGCCGACGTGTCCGCGCTGGCCACCACCCTGACGCCGCCGTCGCAGCCGAAACACCCGCCGCGCAATGCGCCGACACCGTCACCGGTGCCCGCGCCCGCCGCCGCGGGCGGCAGCATGAACCGCGCCATCGCCCGCACCTACGCGATGCCGGTGGAGCCACTGGAAGCGCCGGCGGTGCCGACACCGCCACCACCACCGCCGCAGGCAAAAGCCAGCACCGAACCGAAACCGTTCCTCGCCCACGTGCAGGGCAACAGCCCGCCACCGAAGGCGGCACCACAGCCGCAAGTTGCGCCGGCCCGGCCTGCGGCCAACCTTGCCAGCAACAGCGACGTCGAGCGCGAGCAAATGGCGCAGGAACTGAAACAGATCGGCGACGAGATCAAGCAGCTGCGCAGCCTGCTGCAAAGCCAGCTGGCCGGTTTTGCTTGGTCGGACATGGAGCAGCGCACACCCAACCGTGCCGAGCTGTTCCGGCACCTGCTCACCGCCGGCTTCAGCTCGACGCTGATCCGCCAGCTGACACAGAAGCTGCCGCCACAGTACGAAGGTGATGTCGCGCAGAAGTGGGCGCGTTCGGCGCTGATCCACAACCTGAAGTGCATGGACCCGCAACACGATCCGATCGAGCGTGGCGGCATCTACGCGCTGGTCGGCCCCACCGGCGTCGGCAAAACCACCACCGTCGCCAAGCTGGCCGCCCGCGCCACCATGCGCCACGGCGCGCAGAATGTGGCGCTGATCACCACCGACACCTACCGGATTGGCGCCCAGGACCAGCTGCGCATCTACGGCAAGATCCTCGGCGTGCCGGTGTTCTCGGTGCAGAACGAAGGCGACCTGCAGCTGACGCTGGCTGATCTGGCGCAGCGCAAGATCGTGCTGATCGACACCGTCGGCATGGGCCAGCGCGACGCGCGGGTGCAGGCGCAGCTGGACATGTTCAACCAGACCGGCCGCCCGGTGGAGCGCCTGCTGCTGCTGGCCGCCAACGCCGACGGTCACACACTGGAAGACGTGGTGCGCCACTACCGCGGCGACGGCCTCGCCGGTGCCATCCTGTCCAAGATCGACGAGGCGCTGATGCTGGGACCGGGGCTGGACGTCGTCATCCGCCACCGCCTGCGCCTGTTCTACGTCACCAACGGCCAGCGCGTGCCGGAAGACATCCATGCCGCCCATGCCGAGCTACTGATCGACCGCGCGCTGCGCGCCGCACAGCTGGCCTCGCCGTTCAATCCGGAAAGCGATGAAATGGCGATGCTCAATGCCGCGCAGTCCGGCTGGCTGTCATGAGCGTGCTGGATCAGGCTTCCGGTCTGCGCCGCCAGGCACAGCACGACTACCCGCCGTCCTTCGCCTTTTTCGGCGCCGACCACTGCGGCCAGAGCACCGTCGCCGGCGAACTGGCGGCGGCGCTGGCGCTGCAGCGGCAACGCCCGCTGCTGATCGAGCACCGTAACGGCCAGCAACTGGCGCGTCGCCTCGGCTTGCCGGCGGCCGGCACGCTGGGCAGCGTCGCGGTGAGTCTCGGCGATCTCAACGAACTGATGGTCAGCAACCGCCACGGCCTGACCCTGGTCAACCTCGCCGCCAGCGTCGACGAGCGCACGCGGCTGTCGCCGCGCATCTGGCGCCGCCTGATCAACGAATTCGCATCGGTGGAACAGGACGCGGCACTGCTGCTGCTGGATACCCCGTCGCTGAGCGAAGACCCCGGCCCCTGCTGCATCGCCGACAACCTGGTGCTGGTGCTGACCCCGTCCTCCGACAGCCTGATGGGCGGCTACGCGCAGCTGAAGCGGCTGGCACAGGACTACGCGCGCCGCCGCTTCAACGTGCTGGTCAACCGTGCGGCCAACTTTGACGAGGCGCAGGCGATCTTCAGCCGCCTGCAGCGCGTGGCCGGTGACTACCTGCCGGTCGGCCTGCGCTGGGTCGGCTTCGTCCCTGATGACAACACCATCAGAAAGAGTCAGACTTTACGGCGCCCGGTGGTGGAGGCGTTTCCGGACAGCGAGGCCGCGCACGCCTACCTGCAGCTGGCGCAGATGCTGCCGCAGTGGCACGCGCCCGACGACGACACCCCGCGCGGCAGTTATCTCGAACATCTTTTAATGACAAGCAAAGCGCTTGCAGATTTGACAGGTCATTAAATATGGCAGTAGCAAATAAATGGCAGGCCTATCAGCAGCACAGCCAGCGCGAAACCATCGACATCAACCAGCACGCACCGCTGGTCAAGAAACTGGCCAGCCTGATGATGGCGCGGCTGCCGGCCAGCGTCGACATCAACGACCTGATCCAGGTTGGCACCATCGGCCTGATCGAGGCCGCGCGCCAGTTCGACAGCGCGCAGGGCGTGCTGTTCGAAACCTTCGCCAGCCAGCGCATCCGCGGTGCGATGCTGGACGAGCTGCGCCGCGAGGACTGGCTGCCGCGCCAGGCGCGACGCAATGTGCGCCAGATCGAAAGCGCCATCCACCAGCTGGAACAGCAGCTGGGACGCAGCCCGGCGGAAAGCGAGATCGCCGACAGCCTATCCATGCCGCTGAGCGACTACCAGGCGATGCTGGCCGAGTGCAAGGGGCTGACCCTGGTGCACTTCGAGGACTTCCACGATGACGAAGGCAATGGCAGCAAGCAGATCGACAACATCGTCGACGGCGACGCCGCCACCCCGCTGGACAACCTCGCCGAAGACCACTTTCGCAGCGCGCTGATCGACGCCATCAAGCTGCTGCCGGAGCGCGACCAGCTGGTGATGAGCTTGTACTACGAGCAGGACCTCAACCTGAAAGAAATCGGCGCCGTGCTGGGCGTCTCCGAATCCCGCGTCTCGCAGCTGCACAGCCAGGCCATCGCCCGCCTGCGCACGCGTCTGCGCGACTGGACCTGAACCCGCCACGCGTACGGAAACCATAACCTGTGGATAAAATCAGCCTCATAGCCATCATCGGCGGCCTGACCGCCATTCTGGCCGGACAAGCACTGGAAGGCGGCCATATCGGCTCGCTGATCCAGGTCACCGCCTTCATGATCGTCATCGGCGGCACCTTCAGCGCGGTGATGCTGCAGTCGACGCCGAAGCAGTTCCTCACCGGCCTGCGCATGGCCGGCTGGGTGCTGCGCCCGCCGGTGCACGACCAGGAAAAGCTGATCCGCGACCTGGTCAGCTGGAGCCAGGCGGCACGCCGCGGCGGCCTGCTGTCGCTGGAAGGCTATATCAACAACCAGAAGGACCCGTTCGTGCGCAAGGGGCTGCAGATGCTGGTCGACGGCGCCGAGCCGCAGATCATCCGCGACGTGCTGGAAACCGAGATCGGCATCTTCGAGCACGCGCGCAAGCAGGCGGCCAAGATCTGGGAGTCCGCTGGCGGCTACGCGCCGACGATGGGCATTCTCGGCGCGGTGCTGGGCCTGATCCACGTAATGGAAAACCTGTCCGATCCGTCCAAGCTCGGCGGCGGCATCGCGGTGGCCTTCGTCGCCACCGTGTACGGTGTCGGCATCGCCAACCTGTTCCTGCTGCCGATCGCCAACAAGCTGAAAAACCTGATCAGCCTGGAGGTCAATCTCAAGGAGCTGACGCTGGAAGGCCTGATCGCCATCGCCAATGGCGAGAACCCGCGCATCATCGAGGCCCGCCTGCGCAGCTTCCTCGGCCTCAACGACTGAGGCACCCCGCCCACGGCCTTGCGGCCAACCTTGTGCCGCATGGCAGACAAAAACCCCCGCCAGCGGCTGCCAGCGGGGGTTTTGCCTTGCAAGGTTGGCCGCAACAGCGGCCAGTCCGGGTATGGCGCTCAGTAGCCCAGGCCCATCGCCTCGCGCACTTCCTTCATCGTCTCGCGCGCCACCAGTTCCGCCTTGTGGCAGCCCTCGAACACGATCTCCTTGACCAGATTCGGGTTGGCCAGGTACTTCTCGGCGCGTTCGAACATCGGCTGCTGCTCGCGCACCACCGCCTCGATCACCGGCTGCTTGCACTCCAGGCAGCCGATGCCGGCGCTGGTACAGCCGGCCTTCACCCACTGCTTGGTATCGTCGCCGCTGTACACCTCGTGCAGTTGCCACACCGGGCACTTGTCCGGATTGCCGGCGTCGGTGCGGCGCACGCGGGCCGGGTCGGTCGGCATCGCGCGGATCTTCTTGCTGACCTCTTCCGGCGTCTCGCGCATGGTGATGGTGTTCTTGTACGACTTGGACATCTTGTTGCCGTCCAGCCCCGGCATCTTCGACGCCGCGGTCAGCAGGGCCTCGCTCTCCGGCAGGATGATCTTGCCCTTGTTTTCCAGATAGCCCTGCAGCCGCTCGCGGTCGCTGTTGCCCAGGTTCTGGCTGGCGGCTAGCAGCTCGCGCGCCGCCAGCAGCGCCTCGCCGTCGCCGTCCTGCAGGTAGCGGGTACGCAGCTGCTCGAACTGCTTGCCGGCCTTGCCGATCTTCTTCACCGCCGCGCGCGCCAGCTCCTCGAAGTTCGGCTCGCGGCCGTACAGGTTATTGAAGCGGCGCGCCACTTCGCGCGTCAGCTCGATGTGCGGCACCTGGTCTTCGCCGACCGGCACCAGCCCGGCCTTGTACACCAGGATGTCGGCGGCCTGCAGCAGCGGATAGCCGAGGAAGCCGTAGGTGGCCAGATCCTTGTGGTTCAGCTTGTCCATCTGGTCCTTGTAGGTCGGCACCCGTTCCAGCCAGCCCAGCGGCGTCACCATCGACAGCGCCAGGTGCAGCTCGGCGTGCTGCGGCACCTTGGACTGGATGAAGATGGTGGCCTGCTCCGGATCGACACCCGAGGCCAGCCAGTCGATCACCATTTCCCAGATCGACTTCTCGATGATGGCGACTTCGTCGTAGTTGGTGGTCAGCGCGTGCCAGTCGGCGACCATGAAGTAGCAGTCGTGGCGGGTTTGCAGCTCGACCCAGTTCTTGATCACGCCGTGGTAGTGGCCCAGATGCAGGCTGCCCGTCGGGCGCATGCCGGAAAGAATGCGGTTGGCAAACATGGTGTGTCGGGTTCCGTGAGTGACAGGTTAAGGCTCAGAGCAAAAAGCCGAGCAGCTCGTAAACCATGGTGGTAAAGGGACGCAGGATCGGGGACAGCAGGCCGGTAAACACCAGCGCCAGCAGGATCCACATGCCGTACGGCTCCAGACGCGAGAAGTTGTAGGCCAGCCGGCGCGGCAGCAGGCTCTCCACGATGCGGCCGCCGTCCAGCGGCAGGATGGGCATCAGGTTGAGCACCATCAGCACCACGTTGATGCCGATGCCGGCCTGGCTCATCAGCGCCAGCGGCCGGCTGTAGTCGTTGTCCATCACGATGGCCAGCTTGAGCAGCAGCACCCACAGGATCGCCATCAGCAGGTTGGCCGCAGGCCCGGCGGCGGCGACCCAACGCATGCCGACACGCGGATTGCGCAGCGCGCCGAAATTGACCGGCACCGGCTTGGCCCAGCCGAACAGGAAACCCCCGATCACCAGCGACAGCAGCGGCAGCAGCACGGTGCCGACCGGGTCGATGTGTTTCAGCGGGTTGAGCGTCATGCGCCCCATCATGTAGGCGGTGGCGTCGCCAAAGCGCTTGGCGGCGTAGGCGTGGGCGGCTTCGTGCAGGGTGATCGCCAGCAGCACCGGCAGTGCGTAGATGGCGATCTTCTGGATCAGGTTCAGTTCTTCCAAGAGGGTTTCCTTGTCGGGTTACAGGCCCAGCAGTGCCGGGTCGCCCTTGCCGCGGCGGATCAGCTCGATGCCGTCGGTCATGTCGATCACGGTGGTCGGCTCGGTACCGCACCAGCCACCATCGATCACCAGATCGACCAGATGTTCCAGCCGCTCGCGGATTTCGTAGGGATCGGTCAGCGCCTCGGCGTCACCGGGCAGCAGCAGGGTACAGGACAGGATAGGCTCGCCCAGTTCCGCCAGCAGCGCCAGCGTCACCGGATGGTCCGGCACGCGCAGGCCGATGGTGGCGCGCTTGGGGTGCAGCGTGCGCTTGGGCACCTCGCGGCTGGCCTGCAGGATGAAGGTGAAGCTGCCCGGCGTCGCCGCCTTCAGCTGGCGGAACTGCGCATTGTCCACCCGCGCGTAGTTGGCCAGCGCCGACAGGTCGGCGCAGACCAGGGTCAGGTGGTGCTTGAGGTCGAGCTGGCGGATGGCCAGCAGCCGCTCCATCGCCTTCTTGTCGCCGAGGTGGCAGCCCAGCGCGTAACAGGAGTCGGTGGGATATACCACCACCCCGCCCTCGCGGATGATCTTGGCCGCCTCGCGGATCAGCCGCGCCTGCGGCGTTTCCGGGTGGATCATGAAAAATTGCGACATCGGCTACTCCTCAACGTTGGCCGCAGCGCGGTGGATGCGTGGCGCCAGCGCCTGCCAGATCGGCTGGCAGATCGGCGGCAGGTCAGTGGTGCTGCCGACATCACGGCCGCCCTCGCCGGGGGCGTGGAAATCGCTGCCGGCACTGGCGTACAGGCCGTGCTTCTGCGCCACCAGCGCGAAGCGCAGCATGTCGTCCAGGCTGTGGCTGCCGCTGACCACTTCCAGCGCCTCGCCGCCGGCGGCCTTGAAATCGGTCACCAGCCGCTCGATCAGGGTGCGGCCCATGTCGTAGCGGCCGGGATGGGCGATCACCGCCATGCCGCCGGCGCCGCGGATCCAGCCGACCGCGTCTTCCAGCGTCGCCCACTCGTGCGCCACGTAACCGGGCTTGCCGGTGGTCAGGTATTTGCGGAACACGCTCTTGACATCCTTCACCTCGCCGCTTTGCACCAGGTAGCGGGCAAAGTGGGTGCGGCCGATCATCTCCGGATTGGCCGCCAGCCGCATCGCGCCGTCGAAGACGCCGGGAATGCCGATCTTGGCCAGCGATTCACCCATCTGCCGCGCGCGCTCGACGCGGCCGTCGCGGATAGACTGCAGGCCGGCGCGCAGCGCCGCGTTGTCCGGGTCGATGCCGAGGCCGAGGATGTGCACGGTGTGACGCTCGTTCCACGTCACCGACACCTCGACACCGTCGAGGAAATCGACACCGGCGGCCAGCGCCGCGGCGCGTGCCTCGGCGAGGCCAGCGGTGCAGTCGTGGTCGGTCAGCGCCAGCAGGCTGGCCTCGCGTGCCGCGGCGCGCCGGATCACCTCTGCCGGCAGCAGGCCGCCGTCGGAGGCGGTGGAATGAAAGTGCAGGTCGATGCTCGCCATGTCAGTTACCGGGCTTGGCCGCCTGGCGTGCCGCTTCGCGCGCCTGCCAGTCCGCCAGTTGGCGGCGGTAGAGCTGCACCGCCGCATTGTAGGTGTCCCACACGCAGGGATCGCAGCCGCTGCCGCAGCACATGTCGTCGCCCGGTGCTTCCGGTGCCTCCGGCATCGGGTCGAACACGTCGTCCATCACGCTCACGCCGCGATCACCTTGATCTCGAAGCCGTCGCCGGATACCACCTGCCCGGCGCGGATCTTGTTGGTCTTGCGCAGCTCGACCTGGCCGTCGACCAGCACATTGCCCTCGGCAATGAACTGCTTGGCGATGCCGCCGGTCTCCATGATGCCGGTGGTCTTGAGCAAATCACACAACGCGATGTATTCACCGCGCAATTCAAAGATTTCGTTCATGTTCTGCACACTGTCTTTTGACAGCCTTGTGAGTGGCCTGTGCATAAGCGGCACAAGCCATTGATCAAATTAGCCATTTTCACGTTGCCCATTTTTTGGGCAATCACGCCGGACTTTCCACACCACGACGGGACAGGGCTGTTGAGTGGCTGTGGACAAGCGTCACAAGCTCCTGATCAGACAGGGAAAAGTCGCGGCTGTTCAAAAATTGGGCAGCTGCGGCAGCCACTGCTGCAGCGCGCGCCACGCTGCGGCCAACCTTGCCTGCCGCGTCCCGGCCAGCAGCAGCGGCGTGACGCCGGCGTCGACCAGCGCCTGTTGATACAGGCCGAACAGCCAGTCGCGCTGCTGCGGATGGCTGCGCAACGGGTCCGCCTGCCACGGGATGTCGGGACAGGCCAGCAGCGTCAGCGCGTAGTCCTGCGGCCTGTCCAGCGCCAGCAGCGCCGGCTCGGCGGCGCCGAACGCCACCTCGGCCCAGATGCGGCAGGTCAGCACCGTGGTGTCGCACAGCAGCACTTGGGCACCCGCAGCCGCCGCGGCAGCTTCGGCCGCCAGCTGGCCACGAGCGATCGCCAGGATGTCGGCGGGGCTGACGTGGTAGGCGCGCGCGGCGTAATACTCGCGCGCGTACTCCGGCACCCACGCGGCGGCGATGCCCTGCGCCTGCAAGGCGGCGCACAGCTCGGCGGCCAGCGTGCTCTTGCCACAGCACTCCGGCCCGACAATGGCAAGCCGCAACGGCACGGGATAAGTCGGCAACATAAGCTGCCATTATACGCTGTGCACCGGCCGCACGGAAAACGCCCACACGCTGCGGGGACAGCAGTGTGGGCGGCATGTGTACGCGCTGTGGAAAACTGTGCTAACTGACTGATGGCAAAGGGCAAGCCGCGCGCTGCACAAAAAACAGGCAACGGCGGCGTTTTACCCACGGCCGGACTGCATAGCGCTGTGGGCGGCCTGTGGACAAGCCGCACAAGCCCTTGATGCGGCAGGCAGAAAAAGCCGGCGCCTGTTTTTTAGGCAGCCGGCGTCAGCTCGCCGCGGCAGTCTTCCGCCAGTTGCGCACGCACCTGCGCCGGACTCAGCGACTGCGACAGCAGCCACAGCAGCTTGGCCTGCGCCGCCTCCGGCGTCATGTCGCCACCGGCGACCGCGCCGGCCTGCGCCAGCGGCTGGCTGGCGGCATAGGCACCGACCGCCACCGCACCGCGCACGCACTGCGTCAGGTTCAGCACCACGCAGCCCCTGGCGCTGGCGGCCTGCACGCCGGCCAGCAATTCGGCATCGGCCGGCGTGTTGCCGTTGCCGTAGCTGAGCAGGATCGCCGCGTCGGGCGTGTCCTGCGCCAGCCAGCGACCAAACGCCGCCGCCATCGCGCCGGGCAGCAGCATGCCGCAGCGGATGTCGGGGCTGGCCGGCAGCTGCGGCCGGAACGGGCCGCTGGCCTGGCGCCAGCTGGCGCGATGCCACTGCGGCTGGATGCCGAATTGCGCCAGCGGCGGTGCATTGGGGCTGTCGAAGCCGGCAAAGCTGGCGGCATCCAGCTTGCGCGCGCGCACGCCGCGCAGCAGCAGGCGGTTGAAGCTGATCGCCACCTCGTGCAGCTCGCTCTGGCAGGCGGCCTCGATGGCGTCGGCAAGATTGCCCCAGCCGTCGCTGCGCGGGTGCACCAGCGGCAGCTGCGAGCCGGTGACCACCACCGGCTTGGCCAGCCCCTGCAGGCAGAACGCCAGCACGCTGGCGGTATAGGCCATGGTGTCGGTGCCGTGGATCACCACGAATCCGTCGAAGGCGTCATGGTTGGCCGCGATGTCGGCCACCAGCCGCTGCCAGTCGGACAGCGTGATCGCCGACGAGTCCAGCAGCGGCGCGTATTCGCGCACCTCCCAGCTCACCCCGTCGCGCGCCAGCCGCGCCAGCTGTTGCGGCAGGAAGCCGGGCACCGGCGCCAGCCCCTCTGGGGTGTGGTCCATGCCGATGGTGCCGCCGGTATAGAGAATGAGCAGTCGCTTCATCACAGGTACTCCTGACAACAATGACTAAATGATAGGCGTCGCCCGCGATGGCGGGCAGACGGAAAAACGGCGTGGCTCCGAGCCGGAGGCCACGCCGCAGGTGACGGTTACAGATTGTGCACCAGGATACCGGCAATCAGCGCCGGCGCCACGTAGCGGCAGAAGCCGCGCATCGCCCGCAGCCAGGCCGGCACCCGTGCGCCGCCGGACAGCTCGGCCTCGATCACCGGCCACACCTTCCAGCCGACGAAGATCGCCAGCAGCACCTCGCCCACCGGCATCAGCAGCTTGGAGGTAAGGAAGTCGAGCAGGTCGAAGAAGCCGAGGCCGAACACGGTGTACTCGCTCCAGATGCCCAGCGACAGCGACGCCGGGATGCCGAGCAGAAACACCAGTAGCGACACGCCCAGCGCCGCCGCCTTGCGGCCAACCTTGAACTCGTCGATCACGAAGCTGACCACCACCTCCAGCAGCGACACCGACGAGGTCAGCGCCGCCACCAACAGCAGGAAGAAGAACAGCACCGCAAACAGCTGGCCGCCCACCATCTGCGCGAACACCGCCGGCA
Source organism: Vogesella indigofera (assembly GCF_028548395.1). NCBI lineage: Bacteria > Pseudomonadati > Pseudomonadota > Betaproteobacteria > Neisseriales > Chromobacteriaceae > Vogesella > Vogesella indigofera. Next base: position 108,001 of record NZ_JAQQLA010000012.1, read on the forward strand.
TGGTAACGAAGGTCAGCCCCGGGCCGGTAGACGGATCGAAACCGAAGGCGAACACCGCCGGCAGCACCATCAGGCCGGCAAGGAAGCAGGTCAGCACCGTCAGCGCGATCACCCACAGCGAGGAGCTGAGCAGGTTGGCCTCCTTATCGACATAGGAGCCGTAGGTAATCATGATGCCCATGCCCAGCGACAGCGAGAAGAACGCCAGCCCCATGGCATCGACCAGCATGGTGCCGGTGACCTTGGAGAAGTCCGGGGTCAGGAAGTACAGCAGCCCGTCCACCGCGCCCGGCAGGGTCAGCGCGCGCGCGATCAGCACCAGCATCAGCACGAACAGCGCCGGCATCAAGAATTTCGACAGGTTCTCGATGCCCTTCTGCACGCCGCCGATCACCACCGCCAGCGTCAGGCCGGCAAACAGCCCGTGATACAGCAGCGGCTGCGCCGGATCGGTGATGAAACCGTTGAAGATATTGCCCAGCGCCTTGGCGTCGGAGGTAAGGATCTCGCCGCCGAAGGACTTGCCGATATAGGCGATGGTCCAACCACCGACCACGCTGTAGAAGGAGTAGATCAAAAAGCACACCAGCACGCCGACGAAACCGACCAGCGGCCAGCGGCCGCCGCGCAGGTCGCGGAAGGAGCCGACCGCGCTGTTGCCGGCGGCACGGCCGAGTGCCATTTCGCCCAGCATCAGTGCCAGGCCGACACTGAGGCAGATCAGGAAGTAAATCAGCAGGAACGCCCCGCCGCCGTTGGTGGCGGCCACGTAGGGGAATTTCCAGATTGCGCCCAGGCCGATGGCCGAGCCGGTTGCTGCCAGGATGAAACCGAGGCGCGAGCCCCATTGAGATCTAGCCATACATCACTTCTTTTCAAAAACGGAACGAAAACCGCCGGCGGGTAGCCGGCTGCGCAAGAAACCGCCGGGTCGGTGAACCGGGCGGCTCGTCTGGCGCTCGTTGCAGCCGCCGGCCGGCATGATTGCTGCCGGTTGGCGGATGACTGCAGCCGGGTAGGCTGTCCGTTGCAGGCCAGGCAGGCGCAGTACCGGTTGACTGCGCGCCGCCGCCCGCTCAGGAAAGAACGCATGGCCTTGTCAGAAAGCCACGACCGCCCGCGGCCATGTCGGCAGGGGCGGCCCTGTATACGGGATACAATCGGCGAAAATACCATGTCTGGCGATGCAGGGGAACCGCTGGCGGCCACGGCTGCGTTGCAAGGCGCACCCGCTATGCGTATACTCTGCGCTCGCCTTGTGCGGGTGTAGCTCAATGGTAGAGCAGAAGCTTCCCAAGCTTACGACGAGGGTTCGATTCCCTTCACCCGCTCCATGACCGCCCTCCCCCTTTGACCGTCCCAGAACCGCACGCCCATGAACTGGAACTCCGGCCGGCTATGGCTCAAAATCTCCGTCTATACGCTGCTGACACTGGGCATCCTGTTCGTTGCCATCCTGACGCTGTTCTTTACCCGTTTTGACGCCGACAGCGCGCGCCGCAACCTGGAGCGTTCGCTGGCCGACAGTGGCCGCACGCTGAGCATAGGCGGCACCATTTCGCCGATGCTGTTGCCGTCGCCGGGGCTGGAAATCAGCGAGGTGCGCGTCAGCGAACAGGACGGCAAGACCGCGTTTGCCCACGTCGCGCAGATCGAGGCACGGCTGGCGTGGCTGCCGCTGCTGTTCGGCCGCCTGGAAATCACCCATGTCGCGCTGCACGACGCGCAGCTGACCGTGGTGCGGCAGACCGACGGCAGCCTCAACTTTGCCGACCTGCTGCGCAGCCGCCCGTCGAGCAAGTTCATGTTCAACCTCGATTCGCTGGCCATCAACGGCACCCGCCTGGAATACCAGGACCGCGTCAACGGCCAGCTGCTGAAACTGGAGGACGCCAGCCTGCTGGCCGACGAGCTGCGCGCCAATGCGCAGATGGCGTTCGGCGGCCGCCTGCAAAGCGGCGGCCGGCTGGTGAACCTATCGCTGACCGCACCGTTCACCCGCAACGACGACCAGATCGACATTCCGCAATTCAGCGCCACCGCCATCAGCAGCAGCGAAGAGCTGGGCGAGATCCGCGCCAACGCCAGCGGCAAGCTGCAGCTGAACCTGGCCACGCTGCTGGCACAGGGCGAAACGCTGAAGGTCGCCATCGACACCACCAAGCCGAGCAGCCACAGCGAGATCCTGATCCCCACCGTCAGCGCCAGCCTCAGCGAACTGAGCACGCCGGCGGCCAGCCTCAGCGGCAACATCAGCTACCAGCGCACGCAATACCGTTTCAGCAGCCGGCTGGCGCAGCTGCAGCTCAACCAAAACGGCCTGTTCGCCGCCAGCAGCAATAACGACTTCTCGTGGAGCGTCGGCCCACACTCGCTGAACATGGTGGTGCAGGCACCGTTGAAGCTGGCCCAGTTCAGCCTGCTCAGCATGAGCCCGCTGACGCTGTCGGCACACCTGAAGACGCCGGAACTGCCGCGCGGCCAACTGCGCGCCACGCTGCAGGGCGCGCTGGAAGGCGACCTCGCCGACAGCCGCCTCAACCTGCGCGTCAGCGGCGAGCTGGACGGCGCCAAGCTCGCCTCCACCATCACCCAGTACGGCTTTGTCGCGCCGCGCCACGAGGCGACGCTGTCGATCGGCAAGCTCGACCTCAACCGCTACCTGCCGGAACAGAAGGCGGAGCAGGCGGTGGCGCTGTTCCAGAACGACAAGCCGTTCCGTCTCGACTGGATGGACTTCATCAATGTGCAGGGCAAGCTTGCCATCGGCGAGCTGGCGGTCGGCAATTTCCGCGTCAACGGCATCAACGCCGACGTCACCGGCACCCCGCAGCAGCTGCAGCTGGACAACCTCACCGCCGACATCTACGAAGGCCACCTCACCGGCCGCGCCACGCTGTTCCGCGAGCGCATCCCGCGCCTGACGCTGCAGCAGGAGCTGACCGGGATGCAGATCCGGCCACTGATGCTGGACCTGTTCGCCTTCAGCCGCATCGAAGGCAGCGGCAACGGCTGGGTGCAGCTGGAGGCGAGGGGGCAATCGCTGCAGGCACTGCGCAACACTCTCAACGGCAAGGTCGCCGCGCGACTGGAACGCGGCGCGCTGACCGGCATCGACCTCGTCGCCGCGCTGCGCGACCTGCCCGGCGAGAGCGAACGCTGGAACGGCCCGGTCAGCACCGCGCCGGACCAAAAGACCACCTTCTCCGCGCTGTCGGCACAGTTCGAGCTGCAGGACGGCGTGGCGCGCAACCAGGACATGAAGCTGGCGTCGTCGCTGGTCAATGTCCGCGGCAGCGGCAAGTTCGACCTGACGCAGAGCATCATCGACTACACGCTGGACGTGCAGGCCAACCCCAGCGCCTTCGCCAAGCTGGGCGGCATCAGCATCCCGCTGAAGATCACCGGCCCGCTGCAGCAGCCAGTGTACTCGCTGGACTTCAACGCCATGGTCAAGGGCAAGAAAACCGAAGGCGAGAAGCAACAGGTGCTGAAGCAGGAACTGGGCAAGCAGATCACCAGCATCCTGCCGGTCAAGCCTTCGCCGTAGTCGCAGCCCGGCACGGAACATTGATTGCGGCCAACCTTGGCATCAAGGTTGGCCGCAGTGCTTTGTACCGCCGACAGGCGAGGCGGTGCTGATACGAGCAGGCCCCGCGTCTGGCACCACGGCCACGGGGTGAACACTGGTGGCCGCAACGGCACGCGGCGGCTGGCGACGCCCAGCAACCGCCCGCGCGCCCTACACACCGCCGCATGTAGCCAGGTCCGACATCGCCATGCCACCGCAGCCCCAAGAAAATGGCGGCCAACCCCGATACCAGGGTTGGCCGCCATCTCCGGCAACGGTCCACACGCCACTAGCCCTGCAGCAGCAGCGCCTCCGCCTGCGCCAGCGCCGCCGGCCGGCCGAGCAGCACCAGCACGTCGCCTTCTTGCAACTCCGAATCCGCCGCCACGTGGGCGAGACGGATATTGCGGCGGCGGATGCCGCGCACCCCGACGCCGAGGCTGTCCAGCTTCACCCCGCCCAGCGGCATGCCGATGGCGTGGGCACCGGCCACCAGCTGCACACTGAGCAGGCGCGGCTGATCGCTGTCGTCGATGCCGTCCAACTCGTCGCTGGCGCCGCGGAAGAAGCCGGTGAACAGGCTGTAGCGCTGTTCGCGCACGGTACGGATGCGGCGCAGCACGCGGCTCATCGGTACTCCCATCACCATCAGTGCGTGCGAGGCCAGCATCAGGCTGCCTTCCATCACCTCGGCCACCACCTCGTCGGCGCCGGCTTCGCGCAGGCGGGTGATGTCGGAGTCGTCGATGGTGCGCACGATCACCGGCAGGTCGCGGCGCAGGTCGTGCACCATGTGGATGATGCGTTCCGAGGCATGGGTATCGGCAAAGGTGATCACCACCGTCTTGGCACGCATCGCGCCGGCCGCCATCAGCACCTCGCGCTTGGCGGCGTCACCGAACACCACCGGGTCCCCCGCCTCGCCGGCCTCGCGCACCCGCTCCGGGTCCATGTCCAGCGCGAAAAAGGAAATACCTTCCGCCTCCAGCAGGCGCGCCAGCGACTGGCCGCTGCGGCCGTAGCCGCAGATGATCACGTGTTCGTCCTTGGCCATGCTCTGCACCAGCACCTGGTGCAGGTCCACCGCCTGCAGCGCCCAGTCCTGCTTGATCAGGCGGCTGCAGATGCGCTCTGCGTGCTGGATCAGGAACGGCGCCACCAGCATCGACAGCACGATCGCCGCCAGCGCCGACTGCTCCACCGGCGACGAGATCAGCCCCAGGTTGCCGGACAGCGCCAGCAGCACGAAGCCGAATTCGCCGCCCTGCGCCAGCGCCAGCGCGCCCTTCAGGCTGTCCTTGGCACGCTGGCCGAACAGTCGCGCCAGCAGGTACACCACCGCCAGCTTCACCGGCAGCAACAGCAGCAGCATCACGCCGATGTCGCCGGCACGGTCGAGCAGCACGCCGATGTCCAGCTTCATGCCGACGGTGACGAAGAAGAAGCCGAGCAGGATGTCGCGGAACGGCTTGATGTCCTCCTCCACCTGGAAGCGGTACTCCGTTTCCGAGATCAGCATGCCGGCGACGAAGGCGCCCAGCGCCAGCGACAGGCCGGCCAGCTGGGTGAGAAAGGCGATGCCCAGCGTCACCAGCAGCACGTTGATGGTGAACAGCTCGCCGGAGCGCTGCCGCGCCACCAGGTGGAACCACGGCCGCATCAGGCGCTGGCCGAACACCAGCAGCAGGCTCATCACCACCACCACCTTGACCAGCGCGAGGCCGAGGTCCATCCACAAGCGGTCAGAGTTGGCCGCAAATGCCGGCAGCAGGATCAGCAGCGGTACTACCGCCAGGTCCTGGAACAGCAGCACACCGATCGCCAGCTGGCCGTGCGGCTGCGCCATTTCCAGCCGCTCCGACAGCAGCTTGCTGACGATGGCCGTCGACGACAGCGCCAGCGCGCCGCCCACGGCAAAGCCGGCCAGCGGGCTGCCGGTCAGCCACCACACGATGGCACCGATCAGGAACAGGGTCAGCAGCACCTGTGCCAGGCCGATGCCGAACACCAGCTGCCGCATCGCCTTCAGCTTGGCCAGCGAGAACTCCAGCCCGATGGAGAACATCATGAACACGATGCCGATTTCCCCGAGGAACTCGGTCTCCTCGCCCTGCGGGATCAGGTTCATCACGCCGGGGCCGGCCATGAAACCGACCACTAGGTAACCCAGCATGGGTGGTACGCGCAGACTGCGGCACGCGGTCACCGCCAGCACGGCGACCAGCAATACCAACACGATGGGAGACAGGGAGTGCATCGAAAAAACGGCTCCAGAAGAGAATTGAATGGCGCTCAAGCAAAACTTGCACCTGCCAGGCAGTGCCCGGCGATTATAAGCTGATATAATTGCGCATTATGAAAAATGACCAAAAACAATCCTGCCTCGCGCTGGCGCGCGACGTCCTCGCCATCGAGGCCGCCGCCATTACCCGGCTGGCGTCGCGGCTGGACGACAGCTTCAGCGCGGCGGTCGCCCTGATCCTGGCCTGCGAAGGCCGCGTGGTGGTCAGCGGCATGGGTAAGTCCGGCCACATCGGCAACAAGATCGCCGCCACACTGGCCAGCACCGGCACGCCGGCGTTTTTCATGCACCCGGCGGAAGCCGCCCACGGCGACCTCGGCATGCTGACCGAACGCGACATCCTGCTGGCGCTGTCCAACTCCGGCGAGAGCGACGAGCTGCTGGCGCTGTTGCCGGCGCTGAAGCGCAAGGGCGTGCCGATCATCGCGCTGACCGGGCGCCCGCAGTCGACCCTGGCGACCGAGGCCAGCATCCACCTCGACGCCGGCGTAGAGAAGGAAGCCTGCCCGCTGGGGCTGGCACCGACCGCCAGCACCACCGCGGCACTGGCACTGGGCGACGCACTGGCGGTGGCGCTGCTCGACGCGCGCGACTTCAAGCCGGAAGACTTTGCGCTGTCGCATCCGGGCGGCAGCCTCGGCCGCAAGCTGCTGGTCCACATCAGCGACCTGATGCACGGCGGCGAGGCGCTGCCGCGGGTCATCAGCGGCAGCAGCCTGAAGGACGCGTTGCTGGAGATGACGCGCAAGGGTCTCGGCATGACCGCGGTCTGCGCCGCCGACGGCCAGCTGCTCGGCATCTTCACCGACGGCGACCTGCGCCGCACGCTGGACAAAAGCCTGGATCTGGCCGGGCTGCGCATCGATGACGTGATGGCACGCCAGCCGCGTACCATCGAGTCACACCGTCTGGCCACCGAAGCGGCCAACGAAATGGAACACCACAAGATCAACGGCCTGCTGGTCACCGACCGCGCCGGCAATCTGGTGGGCGCCCTGAACATGCACGACCTGCTCAAGGCAGGCGTGGTCTGAGAGACACCATGCAAACCATCACCGAACTGGCCAAACGCACGCGACTGCTGATCATGGATGTGGACGGCGTGCTGACCGACGGCCGCATCTTCATCACCGCCAGCGGCGAAGAGCTGAAAGCATTCAACACCCTGGACGGCCACGGCCTGCGCATGCTGCAGTCCACCGGCGTGCAGCTGGCGATCATCACCGGCCGCGACGCCCCCGGCGTCGCCCACCGTGCCCGCGGCCTCGGCATCGACCACTACTACGCCGGCGTGCACGACAAGCGCACCGCGTTTGCCGAACTGCTGCACAAAACCAGCCTTGCCGCGGAAGACTGCGCCTACATCGGCGACGACGTCATCGACCTGCCGGTGATGAGCCGCGTCGGTCTGGCGGTGGCGGTACCGGACGCACCCAGCTTCGTGCGCCAGCACGCCCACTTCGTCACCGGCTGCAGCGGCGGCCAGGGCGCGGTGCGCGAACTGTGCGAGCTGATCCTGCAGGCGCAAGGCAACTACGACCGCCTGATGGCCGGCTACCTGGCATGAACCGCGCCGCCCGCCTGTTTCCGCTGGGCCTGATGCTGGGCATGGCCCTGCTCGCCTTCTGGCTCAATGTGCTGACCATGCAGCGCGGCGATGCGCCGGGCAAGATCGACCTGAGCCGCCCGGAATACACCATCAACCGGCTGACGGCGAAGCGCTTCGACGCCCAGGGCCGGCCGCAGCAGTACCTGCAGGCAGCCCAGATGTGGCAACTGCCGCGCAATCCGAATGTCTATCTCAGCAAGCCGCGCATCGAAGTCTTCCAGCAGGGCATCCCCGACTACACGGTGACGGCCGCGGCCGGGCGCTACCACAAGCAGCAGAAAACGGCGGACTTCAGTGATAATGTGCGCTGGGAACGCAAGGCCACCGCCGCCGCCCCGGCCATCCTGCTGCAAACCTCGGTACTGCATGTCGACACCGTCGCGCGCAGTGCCAGCAACCGCGCACCGCTGGTGGCCGACTACGGCACCTCGCAACTGAAATCGACCGGCTTCATTTACCAGCAGGACAGCGGCCAGCTGAACCTGCTGTCCAACGTAAGGATTACCTATGCGCCATAGTGTGCTGATCGCGCTGACCGCCCTCGTGCTGAGCGCCCCTGTCATGGCTGAAAAGGCCGACAGCGAAAAACCGATCGAACTGTCCGCCGACCGCGGCTCGCTGGACCAGAAGAAAGGCGTGACGGTATGGGAGGGCAATGTCGTGGTGGTACAGGGCACGCTGAACCTGAAAGCGCAGCGCGTGACCGTGACCCGCGACGCGCAGGGCAACCAGCAGCTGCAGGCGCAGGGCAGCCCGGTCACCTTCCGCCAGAAGGTCGACGGCAGCAATGAATATGTCGAGGGCAGCGCCAGCAACGTCAACTACAACACTGCGGCCAACCTTGCCACCCTGACCGGCAACGCCCGCGTCAAGCGCGGCCAGGACTCGGTCAGCGGCGCCGTCATCGTCTACAACACCGCCACCGAAACCTACCAGGCCAGCGGCGGCACCGCCGCCAGCGGCACCAGCGGCCGCGTGACGGTGATCCTGCAGCCCAAAGCACAGGGTACGCCATGACCCAGAGCCAGCTTTCCATCCAGCACCTGAAGAAGACCTTCAAGAAGCGCACCGTGGTGCGCGACGTGTCGCTGGAGATCGCCAGTGGCGAGGTGGTCGGCCTGCTCGGCCCCAACGGCGCCGGCAAGACCACCAGCTTCTACATGGTGGTCGGGCTGATCGCCGCCGATGCCGGCGAAATCCGCCTCGACGGCCAGACCATCACCCACCTGCCTATCCACCAGCGCGCGCGGCTCGGCCTCGGCTATCTGCCGCAGGAAGCGTCGATCTTCCGCAAAATGACGGTGGACGAGAACATCCGCGCGGTACTGGAGATTGCCGGTCTGAAGGGCGAGGAGCTGGAAAACGAGCTGACCCTGCTGCTGGACGACCTCAACATCAGCCACCTGCGCGACAGCAACGCGCTGGCGCTGTCCGGTGGCGAACGCCGCCGCGTGGAAATAGCCCGCGTGCTGGCCACCCGCCCGCGCTTCATCCTGCTGGACGAGCCGTTTGCCGGCGTCGATCCGATCGCGGTGATCGACATCCAGAAGATCATCGCCTTCCTCAAGGAACGCGGCATCGGTGTGCTGATCACCGACCACAACGTGCGAGAAACGCTGCGCATCTGCGATCGCGCCTACATCATCTCCGAAGGCAGCGTGCTCGCCTCCGGCCTGCCGGAAGCGCTGGTGCTGAACGAACAGGTCCGCCAGGTGTATCTGGGCGAACACTTCCATCTGTAAGCCATGAAACAGACCCTCCAGCTCAAAACCAGCCAGCAACTCACGCTCACCCCCCAGTTGCAGCAATCGATCAAGCTGCTGCAGATGTCGACGCTGGACCTCAGTACCGAGCTGGAGCGCTACCTGCTGGAAAACCCGCTGCTGGAACGTGCCGACAGCGACAGCCACGACGAGCCCGACAGCCCGTTGCCGGTGCTGACACCCGGCGGCGACACACCGGTGACGGACAGCGGCAGCGAGGCGGAGCGGCCGGAAGCGGACAGCAGCCGTGACGACGGCGAACTGCTCGGCGACTGGGGCAGCAGCGGGAGCGGCAGCAGCCGCAACGATGACGACGACGAATTCGACCCCATTCTCAACACCCCGTGCCGGCCGTCGCTGCGCGAGCACCTGACCGCGCAGATGGGCGAAACCCAGCTCAGCCAGCGCGACAAGGCGCTGATGTCGCTGCTGATCGACGAACTGGACGACGACGGCTATCTGCCGACCTCGCTGGACGACATCGCCGCCGAGCTGCCGCTGGAGCTGGAAGTGGAAGGCGACGAACTGGAGTGCCTGCGCAAGCTGCTGACCCAGTTCGAGCCGACCGGCATCGGCAGCCGCAACCTCACCGAATTCCTCAGCCTGCAGCTGCAGCAACACGCGGCACCGGCCGCGGTGCGCCAGCTGGCGCTGGACATGGTGCAGCAGCACCTGCCGCTACTGGGCAACCGCGACTTCACCAAGCTCAAGAAGCTGCTCGCCATTGACGAGCAGCAGCTGAAAACTGCCCACGCGCTGCTCGCCAGCCTGCGGCCGCGCCCCAGCAGCGGCTTCGATCAGGGCGAGACCCACTACGTCGCCCCCGATATCCTGGTGGTGAAGCGCCAGCAGCGCTGGGTGGCGCGCCTCAACCAGGGCACGCTGCCCAAGCTGCGCGTCAACCAGATGTATGCAGGCATGCTACAACAGAAGGGCAGCAGCCATAATCTGGGTGGCCAGCTGCAAGAGGCACGCTGGCTGGTAAAAAACATTCAACAACGGTTTGACACCATCCTGAAAGTGGCAGAATCTATTGTTGACAGACAGCAAGCGTTCTTTGAACAAGGTGAAGTGGCCATGCGCCCGCTTATCCTGCGAGACATCGCGGAAGAACTCGGTCTGCATGAGTCAACCATCTCCCGTGTCACCACGCAAAAATACCTGCTGTGCAGCCGTGGCTTGTTCGAACTCAAATATTTCTTTGGCAGTTCGGTCGATACTGACAGTGGTGGCGAGTGTTCCGCCACCGCGATCAAGGCACTGATCCGGCAGATCATTGATGCGGAAGACCACAACAAACCGCTGTCTGACAGCGCCATTGCAGACAAGCTGATCGCACAAGGTATTCAGGTTGCAAGACGTACCGTAGCCAAGTATCGTGAAGCCATGCAGATCCCGCCGGTCAGCCAGCGCAAGAATTTTTAGGTTGTTCATAACAAGATCGCCATGCCCAGTCCGGATATGGCACCAACAGAAGGAGTTAGGGTATGAACCTCAAGATTACCGGCCTCCACCTCGACGTTACCCCGGCGCTTCGTGACTACATCGAAAGCAAACTGGAACGCATTACCCGCCATGTCGATAATGTGATCGGTGTCAACGTGACACTGTCTGTCGACAAACTGGTACAGAAAGCCGAAGTCAATGTTCATCTGGCAGGCAAGGACATCCATGCCGAAGCCACCGAAGCGGACATGTACGCGGCCATCGACCTGCTGACTGACAAACTGGATCGTCAGGTACTGAAATTCAAGGAAAAACAGGTCGAGCATCGCGCACCGGTACCGCAAGAGCAAGCGTCGCTCTGATCAGGATTTGCTGAACAAAAACGGATAATGCAAGCGCTGCTTGCTTATCCGTTCTTTTTTTGGCTACCGCTTTTTCTCCTGACGATCATCCTGCGCTTTCCGCTATGGTATTCCGTGGACTCGGCGTAGAATGGCCCTCGATTTTTTCGGGCAAATGGCATTATGGGCTTGATCAGTAAAATACTCTCCGTGGACAACGTCATTGCTGACATGGACGTTTCCAGCAAAAAACGACTCTTTGAACAAGTCGGCCTGATGGTCGAAAACAGTCACGCCATCGCGCGCAGCGATGTCTTCGACAGCTTGTTTGCCCGAGAAAAACTCGGCTCCACCGGCCTGGGACAAGGCGTCGCCATCCCGCACGGCCGCATCAAGAGCCTGAAGGAAGCCACCGGCATCTTCATCCGCCTGAAGGCACCGATTCCGTTCGATGCCCCCGATGGCAAACCGGTCTCGCTGCTGTTCGTGCTGTTGGTGCCGGAACAGGCCACCGACATCCACCTGCAGGTGTTGTCCGAGCTGGCTCAGCGCTTCTCCAGCAAGGCGCTGCGCGAACAGATGAACGATCCCGCCTGCGATGCGCAGAAGCTGTTTGAACTGATTTCCGACACCCCAGACCATGCCTAATATCAGTGTTCGCCGCCTGTACCAGGACAATCAGCACAAGCTCAACCTGAGCTGGGTCGCCGGCCGTTCCGGCTCCGACAACCTGATTTCGAATGATGAACAGCGGCCAACCCAGGCACTGGTCGGTCACCTCAACTTCATCCACCCCAACCGCGTCCAGGTCCTTGGCCTCGCGGAGGTGGAATACCTGAACAAGCTGGAGCAGGCCGCTGCACGGACCGCCCTCGACCAGCTGTTCCACCGCACCATGGCGGTGGTGATCGTCGCCAATGCACAGCCGGTACCCAACCTGCTGCGCGACTACTGCCAGAGCCACAATGTGCCGCTGATGAGTACGCCGCTGGAAAGCCCGTACCTGATGGACGTGCTGCGCATCTATCTGGCGCGCGCGCTGGCGGTATCCACCGTGATGCACGGCGTGTTTCTCGACGTGCTGGAAATCGGCGTGCTGATCATGGGCGATTCGGCGATGGGCAAGAGCGAACTGGCGCTGGAGCTGATCTCGCGCGGCCACGGCATGGTTGCCGATGACGCGGTCGAGCTGTACCGCATCGGCCCGGAAACGCTGGAAGGCCGCTGCCCGGCGCTGCTGCGTGACTTCCTCGAAGTGCGCGGTCTCGGCATCCTCAATATCCGCACCATCTTCGGCGAAACCGCGGTGCGTCCGAAGAAGGTGCTGAAGCTGATCATCCACCTGATGAAGGCCAACGACCAGGCGATGCAAACGCTGGACCGCCTCAACATCCAGTCCGAGACGCAGGACATCCTTGGCGTCACCGTGCGCAAGGTGATCCTGCCGGTGGCCGCCGGCCGCAACCTGGCGGTGCTGGTCGAGGCTGCGGTGCGCAACTACATCCTGCAGCTGCGCGGCATCGACAGCACCCGCGAATTCATCGATCGCCACACCAACCTGCTACGGGACCAGGAACATGCAGCTGATTCTGATTAGCGGCCTGTCCGGCTCCGGCAAGTCGGTTGCCCTGCGCCTGCTGGAAGACAACGGCTACTACTGCGTCGACAACCTGCCGGCCACCATGCTCACCGACGTGGTGGCGCTGTACAGCGAACAGGGCTACCAGCATGTCGCCATCAGCGTCGATACCCGTTCCGCGCCAACGTTGGCCGCATTGCCGGAGGTGATGGCCAGCCTGAAAGCGATGCGGGTCGACGTGCGCCTGATCTATCTGGAAGCCACCACCGAAGTGCTGGTGCAGCGCTTCTCGGAAACGCGGCGCCGCCACCCGCTGTCCGGCAACGGCCTGACGGTGGAGGAGTGCATCCGCCTCGAACGCGAGATGCTGGAGCACATCCACGAGCTGGGCCACCGCATCGACACCAGCCACCTGTCCGCCAACGCGCTGCGTGCCTGGGTCAAGGTACTGGTCGACGCCGGCGCCGACTGCCTGACCCTGGTGTTCGAATCGTTTGGCTTCAAGCACGGCCTGCCGCTGGACGCCGACTTCGTGTTCGACGTGCGCTGCCTGCCCAACCCCTACTACGAGGTCGCGCTGCGGCCGCTGACCGGCCAGGACGAGGCGATCTGCCGCTTCTTCGAGGGCGAAGCCAGCGTGGCGCAGATGCTGGCCGACATCCGCCAGTTCCTGCAAAACTGGCTGCCGCGCTTCCGCCAGGACAACCGCAGCTACGTCACCGTCGCCATCGGCTGCACCGGCGGCCAGCACCGCTCGGTCTATCTCGCCGAACAGCTGGCCAAGGCCTTTGCCGGCGAACAGGTCCTGCTGCGCCACCGCCAGCTGCCCGCCAAAAAATAAGCCGGCCATGTTCAAGGCCGGGGACTATCTGGTGCTGCTGGCACTGTGCGCGCTGTTGCTGGCCGCCTTCCTGCAGCTTGGCCGCCACGCCGGCGAGGCCAGCAGCGTCATCGTGCGCCAGAACGGCACCGAAACCCTCCGCCTGCCGCTGCGCCTGAACCGGCTCCATATTGCCCACGGCCCGCTGGGGCTGACCGAAATCGAGATCCACAATGGCCAGGCCCGCATCCGCCGCGATCCGAGCCCGCGCCAATACTGCGTGCAGCAGGGCTGGCTGCGCCACAGCGGCGACATTGCCGTGTGCCTGCCCAACCGCGTCAGCATCGAGCTGGCCGGCCCCGACCTAGCCCATGACTCGCTCGCCTACTGAACGCACGCTGCAAGCCAGCACCGACGATCACCGCATCGCCAGCCTGGCCGCGCTGGCCATCGCGCTGGGCATGGTCGATGCCGCCATTCCGTCGCCGCTGCCCGGCGTCAAGCCGGGGCTGGCCAACATCATGACCCTGTTCGCGCTGCATACCCTGGGCTGGCGCGCCGCGGTGTGGGTCACGCTGCTACGCGTCGTCGGCGCCGGCCTGCTGCTGGGCAGCCTGTTCACCCCCGGCTTCTGGCTCAGCCTCGGCGGCGCACTGGCCAGCCTGCTGCTGCTGGGCGCCTGCCGGGCGCTGCCCGAGCGCCATTTCAGCCTGGTCAGCCACAGCCTGCTGGCGGCGCAGGCCCATCTGCTGGGACAATTGCTGCTGGTCAGGCTGTTCCTGATTCCATACGACAATATACTGGTACTGTTCCCGCCGCTGGCGCTGGCCGCCCTGCTAGGCGGCGTCGCCAACGGTCTGATAGCAAGCCATCTGGTACAAGCGCATGACAAAGATTGATACCGTTACCGTCGCCCTCACCGGCGCCTCCGGCCTGCCCTACGGCCTGCGCCTGATCGAATGCCTGCTGCGTGCCGGCAAGCGGGTGTGGGTGATGTATTCGCAGGCGGCACAGGTGGTGGCGAAACAGGAGATGAACCTGACGCTGCCATCGCGGCCGGAAGGTTTCCAGCAGTGGCTGCAAGAGCGCTACCAGGCCGCCGACGGCCAGCTGGCGGTGTTCGGCCGTGAGGCCTGGTTTGCGCCACCCGCCTCCGGCTCCAATCCGGCCGACGCGATGGTGATCTGCCCGTGCTCGATGGGTACCCTCGCCGCGGTGGCGCACGGCATGAGCGACAACCTGATCGAACGCGCCGCCGACGTGATGCTGAAGGAACAGCGCAAGCTGGTGCTGGTACCGCGCGAGGCACCGCTGTCGGTGATCCACCTCGAAAACATGCTCAAGCTGGCTCGCCTCGGCGTCTGCATCCTGCCGCCGTCACCCGGTTTCTACACCCACCCGCAGACCATAGCCGACATGGTCGACTTCGTGGTGGCGCGCATCCTCGATCAGCTGGCGGTACCGCACCAGCTGCTGCCGCGCTGGGGAGAGAGTCACCATGCCGGCGAATGAACGCGCGCTGATCGACGCCGCCGCGCTGCGGCAGTGGGAGCGGCAGGCGGCACAAGCCGGCCTCGACCTGATGGCCCGCGCCGGCGCTGCCATCGCGCAGTGGCTGCGCCAGCACTACCCGCCGCCACGCCAGCTGCTGTTCGCCGCCGGTAGCGGCAACAACGGCGGCGACGCGCTGATCGCGGCACGGCTGCTGCTGGCCGATTACGAGGTCGGCGTGTGGCAGCCGCAGCCGCCTGCCACTGCCGCCGCGCAGGCGGCACGGCAGCAGTACCTCGCCGCCGGCGGCCGGCTCGACAGCACACTGGCCGCGCTCCCTCCGGCCGAAGTCCTGATCGACGGCCTGTTCGGCGCCGGGCTGAACCGGCCGCTGGACGCCGGCTGGCAGGCGCACCTCGCCGCGCTGGACGCGCTGACCTGCCCGCGAGTGGCGCTGGACGTACCCAGCGGCCTCGACGCCTGGAGCGGCTGCGTGCAGGGTGCCGCCCTCCCCGCCGACCATACCCTGGCGCTGCTGTGCCACAAGCCGGGGCTGTTCACCGCCGACGGCAGCGACTACAGCGGCCGCGTCGAGCTATTGACTCTCGACTGCCCGCCGGCGCTGCTACCGGCGGCACAGGGCGAGCTGCTTGCGACCGACCTTGCGTCGCTGCGGCGCCGACACAACAGCAACAAGGGCAGCTTCGGCTGCGTCAGCATCATCGGCGGCTGCGCCGGCATGGGCGGCGCAGCGCTGCTCGCCGGTCGCGCGGCACTGGCGCTGGGGGCCGGCAAGGTGCGCATCCACAGCCTCGATGCACGACTGGCGCTGGACCCGCTGTGGCCGGAGCTGATGATTGCGCCGCTGGGCAACAGCAGCCTTGCCGCCGACGAGGTGGTCGCCATCGGCCCCGGCCTCGGCCAGAGCCCGCAGGCGCACCGCATCCTCGCCAGCGTGTTGGCCCATCCCGGCGCGCTGCTGCTCGACGCCGACGCGCTCAACCTGCTGGCCGGCGACGATGCCCTGCAGCAACAGCTGCGACAGCGCCCGCGCCCGGCGGTGATCACCCCGCATCCTGCCGAAGCGGCGCGCCTGCTCGGCTGCAGCACCGCTAGCGTGCAACAGGACCGCCTCGCCGCGGTGCGCCGCCTTGCGGCCAACCTTGGCGTGATCGCCGTGCTCAAGGGCGCCGGTTCGCTGCTCTGCGGCGCGGACGGCTACTACCGGCTGTGCACCGCCGGCAACGCCGCGCTGGCCAGTGCCGGCCAGGGCGACATCCTCAGCGGCAGCATCGCCGCGCTGCTGGCACAGGGCCAGGACGAGACCACCGCCGCCGGCAACGCGGTGTGGCTGCACGCCAGCGCCGGCGACCGGTATCTGGCCGATGCCGGCGGCCCGATCGGCCTGCGCGCCAGCAGCACGCTGCCGCTGATGCAACGGCTGCTCAACCAGCAACTCGCCGCCAGCGACCACGATCTCCACCACAGAAAGCCCCCGTTTTGACCTCGCAACAAAAAGCCTACCTCTACGGCCTCGGCGCCGTGCTCGCCTGGTCCACCGTGGCCACCGCCTTCAAGATCAGCCTGCAACACCTCAGCCCGGCACAGCTGGTGCTGTACGCCAGCGCCTTTTCGCTGCTGTCACTGCTGTCCATCCTCGCCTGGCAGGGCCGTCTCGGCGAGCTGCTGCCGGCACTGCGCCGGCACTGGCAGCGTTCGCTGCTGCTGGGCGCGGTCAATCCCTTCGTCTACTACCTGATCCTGTTCCAGGCCTACCACCTGCTGCCGGCGCAAGAGGCACAGGCGATCAACTACACCTGGGCGCTGACCATGACCCTGCTCGCCATCCCGGTGCTGAAGCAGAAACCGCGACCGCAGGACGCGCTGGCGGCGCTGGTCTGCTACGCCGGCGTGCTGGTGATCGCCACCCGCGGCCAACCTTTGGCGCTGGAATTCAGCAACCTCGCCGGCGTCGGCTATGCGCTGGTCTCCACCGTGCTGTGGGCTGGCTACTGGCTGTTCAATACCCGCGACCAGCGCGAGCCGGTGCTGGGGCTGACGCTGAACTTCCTGTTCGCGCTGCCGCTGGCCTGGCTGTGGTGCCTGTGGCGCGGCGAGCTGGGCGCGGTGGCGTGGCAAGGCATCGCCGGTGCTGCCTATGTCGGCTCCCTGGAAATGGGCTTCACCTTCGTGCTGTGGCTGGCGGCGATGAAACTGACCAGCAGCACCGCGCGCATCGCCAACCTGATCTTCCTCGCGCCGCTGCTGTCGCTGCTGCTGATCTACCTGCTGATCGGCGAGCAGATCCTGCCCTCCACCCTCAACGGCCTGGCGCTGATCCTGGGCGGCCTGATCCTGCAAAAAATCCCGCTGCCGCGTCGCCCCGCCAGCAGCGTCTGAAAAAACCGCCGCGCCGGTACACCGGGCGCGATCGGCTGCGTTACCATGACCAATGCCTTATCTGTGCAGGGTGACGACATGAGCAGCATAAAAAGCCGGCTGGCGATCTGGATCATTTCGGTACTGTCCGTCGTGATGGGGCTGACCGGCTTTCTCAGCTACGAAGCCGCCCGCGACGCCGAGGAACGCGACTACCTGCAGATGAAGCAGGGCCTGCAGGAGCGGCTGGCACTATCGCTGCCGCACGGGGTGTGGCAGCTGGACGACCAGTTCATCCGTCTGACGCTGGACGCGGAGCTGAAATCGGCGGCGGTGGTCGGCCTGATGGTGGAAGGCGATGCCGGGCTGTTCTTCGGCCGCATGCGCAGCGCGGACGGCCGCATCACCTCGCTGGCCAAGGCGGCACCGCCGCCGCACGACGAAACCCTGCTGCTGCCCATTCTTTACCAGCAGCGCAACAACCTCGGCCAGATCACGGTGTATCTGTCGCGCGACAAGATCACCACCCGGCTTGCCCACGAACTGACACGCCAGATCGTGCAGGCGCTGCTGATCAACCTGTTGCTGTTCATCATCCTGATCGCCGGCCTGAAACGCTACGTGTTCTCGCCGCTGCACGAGCTACAGCAGGCGCTGTACGGCGCCGCCCGGCTGGAAGCGGAAGCCGACCTGCAGCTGCCGCAAAGCCGTTTCAGCGAGTACGCCGAGCTGGTCGGCGGCGTCAACCTGATCATCCACAAGATCAGCCGCGAGCTGGGCCTGCGCCGCGGCGCGGAACAGGCCGCCATTGCGGAAAAGGAACGCGCTGAAGTTGCCTACCGGCAACTGCTGGACACCCAGAACACGCTGGTGGAAACAGAAAAACTGGCGTCGCTGGGCAGCCTGGTGGCCGGTGTGGCGCACGAGATCAACACCCCGGTCGGCATCACCCTTACCGCCGCCTCGCACCTGGCGCTGATCACCGGCCAGGTCGGGCAACAGTTCCAGAGCGGCCAGATCAAGAAAAGCGAGCTGGAACGCTATCTCGACGACGCCCGCGAATCCACCGCACTGATCCTGAGCAACACCGAGCGTGCGGCCAACCTGATCCAGAGTTTCAAGCAGGTCGCCGTCGACCAGACCAGCGAGGCGCGGCGCCAGTTCGACATCGCGCACTACATCGGCGAAATCATCACCAGCCTGCGTCCCAAGCTGCGCCACAGCAAGGTGATGATCGATGTCGACTGCCCGCCCCAGCTGCAGATGGACAGCTACCCCGGCGCCCTGTCGCAGGTGCTGACCAACCTGCTGATGAACGCGCTGCTGCACGCCTACGACGACGGTGCCGAGGGCAGCATCCAGATCCGCGTCGACGCGCTGGCCGAGCAGAAGATCCGGCTGTCGGTGACCGACGACGGCAAGGGCATTCCGCCGGAAAACCTGAAACGCATCTTCGAGCCGTTCTTCACCACCCGCCGCGGCAGTGGCGGCAGCGGCCTGGGGCTGCACATCGTGTTCAATATCGTGTTCAAACGCCTGGGCGGCACGATTCGGGTTGACAGCACCGTCGGGGAAGGCACATCTTTTATTCTGGTGCTGCCCTGCACGGCACCGGAAACGGCCAACTGAAGGGGGCGGCACGTGATGAATCTCGACAATAACAATGACTGGCTGATCGACGACAGCAGCAGCGTGCAGGACAGCCATCCGGCACTGCGACCGTGGAAAGTGCTGATCGTCGACGACGAAAAGGATGTCCACACCGCCACCCGGCTGGCAATCCAGGACCTGCGCTACAAGGAGCGGCCGCTGACGCTGCTCAATGCCTACAGCGCGCAGCAAGGCTTCGAGCTGGTGCGCGAGCATCCCGACGTCGCGCTGATCCTGCTCGACGTGGTGATGGAAACCGACAATGCCGGCCTCAAGCTGGTACGGCGCATCCGCGAGGAGCTGGGCAACAGCCTGGCGCGCATCGTGCTGCGCACCGGCCAGCCGGGGCAGGCGCCGGAACAGGACGTGATCCTCAATTACGACATCAACGACTACAAGACCAAGACCGAGCTGACGGTGCAGAAGCTGTTCACCGTGGTCATCGCCTCGCTGCGCGCCTATGAAAACCTGGTCGCCATCGAGAAAAACCGCCAGGGGCTGGGCAAGATCCTGGAAGGCGCCAGCGACCTGTACCAGCTGCGTTCGCTGAAGGAATTCGCCTCCGGGGTGCTGAAACAGATCAGCGCCATTCTCGATGTCGGCACCGACGGCGTGCTGTGCATGGAAAACACCCCTGCCAGCGCCGGGCGGCCGAAGCTGGAGGTGCTCGCCGCCACCGGCGAGTTCGAGGGGCTGCTCGGCGGCGTGCCGCTGGCCACCTTTCCGCAGCTGCAGCAGGCGATCAACGACGCGCTGGCCGAGAAGCGCACCATCTACCGTCATCCCTACGACGTGCTGTACATCACCGCGCAGAACGGCCGCGAATTCGTGGTCCACTTCGAGCCGCCGTGGCCGCTGGAGGACGTGGAGCGCAACCTGCTGGAGGTCTTCTGCCAGCGCATCTCCTCCGCCTACGACAACCTGTACCTGTACTCGCAGCTGGTCAGCGCCCAGGAAGCCACGGTGGTGGCGCTGGCCGACCTCGCCGAATTCCGCGACAGCGACACCGGCGAACACGTGCTGCGCGTGCAGCGACTCAGTGACGCCATCGCCAGGGAGCTGCAGCGCATGGGCGCCTATCCGGAGCTGCTGACACCGCAGTTCATGGAGATGATCGGCATGGCCAGCATCCTGCACGATGTCGGCAAGGTCGGCACCCCCGACCACATCCTGTTCAAGCCCGGCAAGCTGGACCCGGAAGAGCGCGTCATCATGGAGCAGCACGCCAGCATCGGTGCCAACATCCTGCGCAAGGCCAGCAAGCTGGTGGAAGGCACCAGCTACCTGTCACTGGGCGCCGACATCGCCGGCGGCCACCACGAATACTTCGACGGCAGCGGCTACCCGCAGCGCCAGGCCGGACAGGACATCCCGCTGGCGGCGCGCATCGTCGCCATCGTCGACGTGTTCGACGCGCTGCTGCACAAACGGCCATACAAGGATCCGTGGACGCTGGGCGACACCATGAGCTACATCAACGGCCGCTGCGGCACCCAGTTCGACCCGCTGGTGATCGAGGCGCTGGACCGGCTGGTGCGCGAGAAACGCATCCCGATCAGGTTGCCGGAACAGTAAACCGCCTGCGGCAGGCGACAAAAAAGGCAGCCTGAGCTGCCTTTTTGCTTGCCTGCGACGCTAGCGCGCTCAGGCGCCCAGTGCCGCCAGCACGTTGTCGCGCACGGTTTCCACCGCCTGGGTGCCGTCGATCTTCACGTACTGCGGTGCCTTGGCATCGCCGGAGGCGGCCATCTGCGAGTAGAAGCCGACCAGCACTTCGGTCTGCTCGTGGTAAACGTCGAGACGCTTCTTCACGGTTTCCGCCTTGTCGTCGTCACGCTGCACCAGCGCTTCGCCGGTTTCGTCGTCGATGCCTTCCACCTTCGGCGGATTGTACTTGACGTGGTAGGTGCGGCCGGAAGCCACGTGCACGCGGCGGCCGGACATGCGGTCGATGATGTTTTCATCCGGCACGTCGATTTCGACCACGAAGTCGATATCGACACCGGCTTCCTTCATCGCTTCCGCCTGCGGGATGGTGCGCGGGAAACCGTCGAACAGGAAACCGTTGGCGCAATCCGCCTCGGTGATGCGTTCCTTGACCAGACCGATGATGATGTCGTCGCGCACCAAGCCACCGGCGTCCATGATCTTTTTCGCTTCCACGCCCAGCGGGGTACCGGCTTTCACCGCGGCACGCAACATGTCGCCGGTCGAGATTTGCGGAATACCGAATTTCTCGCGGATGTAGTTGGCTTGGGTACCTTTACCGGCGCCAGGAGCGCCCAACAGAATCAATTTCATCTCTCTAAACTCCCATCGTTAACTTCGTTGTGTTATCCGGAAAGGTTGGCCGCAAAGTAGGCGCGCACCCGGGCCAGGTCCTCCGGCGTGTCGACGCCGGCAGGTGGCGCCTCGGCCACGCACTCCACGACGATGTCGTAACCGTGCCACAGCATGCGCAGCTGCTCCAGTGCCTCGAACTGCTCCAGCGGTGCCGGGGCCAGGCTGCCGTAGGTGTGCAGCAGGCTGGCGCGGTAGGCATACATGCCGATGTGGCGATACACCGGCAGGCCGGGCGGCAGCTGTGTCTTGTCGGCGGCGAAGGCATCGCGGGCGTAGGGAATCGGGGCGCGGCTGAAATACAGCGCCTTGCCGTGGCGGTCGAGCACCACTTTCACCACATTCGGATTGAACATCTCGGCGGCGTCGTGGATCGCGTGCGCCACGGTGGCCATCGGCACCGCGCGTGCCGCCATCAGCGCGGCCAGGCGGTCGATCAGCGCCGGATCGATCAGCGGCTCGTCACCCTGCACATTGACCACGATGGCGTCGTCCGGCAGCGCCAGCAGTGCGGCGACCTCGGCCAGACGGTCGGTGCCGCTGGGGTGATCGGCCCGCGTCAGCAGCACCTCGACGCCGTGCTGGCGGCAGGCCGCCTCGATGCGGGCATCGTCGGTGGCCACGATCACGCGGCTGGCGGCCGATTGCGCGGCGCGCTCGGCGACGCGGACCACCATCGGCTTGCCGCCGATGTCCGCCAGCGGTTTTTCCGGCAGCCGGCTGGAAGCCAGTCGCGCCGGAATCACCACTACAAAACCGTTCATTTCACTTCTTCCTCGGCGGCCAACTCGCGGGCTTCGCCTTCCAGCATCATCGGGATGCCGTCACGGATCGGGTAGGCCAGGCGGTCACCCTTGCAGATCAGTTCCTGCGCGCCCTTGTTGTAGACCAGTGGGCCTTTGCACAGCGGGCAAACCAGGATTTCAAGAAATTTTGCGTCCATTTTTTAGTTCCAGTTGGGACAGAATCCACGCGGACAGGTCCGGTTCCAGCCGGGCCGAAACCGGCAGAACCCATAGTCTAGCATGATTGATGCACTGCAACTTAACCGCATCCTTGGCGGTGACGATCACCGCATCGGCATCCTGTGGCAGATCCGCAGCGACGAACTGGTGGTGGTCGGGAAAGGCGTGCGTGGCCGCCAGTTCCACGCCCAGCTCGCGCAGGGTGCGGAAGAAGCGCTCCGGATGGCCGATACCGGCCACCGCCACCACGCGCTGGCCGGCAAAATCGGCGGCCGTGCGCGGCGGCAGCAGGCCGCCGGCATGGACAAACGCCCCCGCCTGCAGCCGCTGCTGGAACTGCGGCACTGACTCCGGCAGGCGCAGGCTGGTGCGCGACTCGCCATTGATCACCAGCGCATCGGCTGCGGCCAACCTTGACACCGGTTCGCGCAGCGGGCCGCCGGGCAGCAGGTGACCATTGCCGACGCCGCGAGCGCCGTCGAGCACCACGATCTCCAGCGTGCGCGCCAGCGCGTAATGCTGCAGCCCGTCGTCGCTGAGGATGAAACGGGTCTGCGGATACAAGGCCAGCAGGTGGCGGCCGGCGGCGACGCGATCGCGGCCGACCACTACCGGCACGCCGCTGGCGGCCAGCAGCAGCGGCTCGTCGCCGACCTCGGCAGCCGTGCTGTGCCGCGTCACCAGCGTCGGCTGCTTGTGCGCGCCACCGTAGCCGCGGCTGATCACTCCCACCGGCACGCCCAGGCGGGCAAAGTCCTGCAGCAGCGCCAGCGTCAGCGGCGTCTTGCCGACGCCGCCGACATTGATGTTGCCGATCACCACCACCGGCACCGACAACTGCTTGGCCCGACACCAGCCCAGACGATAGGCAAGACGACGCAACGCCGCCAACAGGGCAAACAGCCCTTCCGGCAAGGCCAGAAGGGCTGTCATCCACCACGATGGCTGATACCAGTGCCGCTCCAGCCGGGTCACGGCGTCCCCTGCTGGGTGGCAAAGGTCAGCTGCAGCAGGCCGGCGAGACGGGCCGCCTCCATCACCGTCACCACAGACTGGTGGCTGGCCTTGGCGTCGGCGTTGATCACCACCACCGGCGCCGGGTTTTTGCCGCTAGCCTGCCGCTTCAGGCGCTCGCCGAGCTGGGCCACGTCGCTGCTGGCCACGGCCTCGCCGTCCACCGCGTAGCCGCCGCTGGCGCTGATGTCGACGCGCAGGCGGCTATCCTTCTGCATCTCCGCCGGCCCGCTGGCCTGCGGCAGATTAACTTCCAGTTCAGAAAAGCGGGCGTAGGTGGTGGTCACCATCAGGAAGATGAGGATGACCAGCAGCAAGTCGATCAGCGGGATGAAGTTGATTTCCGGCTCTTCGCGATGACGGTGACGGCGAAAGTTCATGGTCGTCCGCCTCAGTCGCCGCGACGTTCGCCGTGCACCGCTTCCAGCAGGTGCACCGCCTGCGCTTCCATCTCGACCAGCAGGCCGTCGATCTTGGCGCGGAAATGACGATAGAAGAACATGCTGGGGATGGCCACGATCAGGCCGAAGGCAGTGTTGTACAGCGCCACGGAAATGCCGTGCGCCAGCGCGCGCGGGTCGGTGCCGCCCGGCGCCTGCGAGCCGAAGATCTCGATCATGCCGATCACGGTGCCGAGCAGGCCCAGCAGTGGCGCCATCGCGGCGATGGTGCCCAGCATGGTCAGATAGCGCTCCAGCAGGTGCGCCACCACGCGGCCCTCGTCCTCGATCGCCTCTTTCATCACCACACGGCTGCTGCCAAACTGGCGCAGCCCGGCGGCGAACAGCCGGCCCAGCGGCGAATGGTCGCGCAGTTCAGCCAACATGCTCTGGCTCACCGCGGCACGGCGATACTCTTGCAGCGTCTGCGACAGCAGGTTTGGCGGTATGATCAGCGCCGCGCGCAGACTGTAAAAACGCTCCAGTACGATGGTCGACGCCACCACCGACGCGAGAATGATGGTCCAGATCGGCCAGCCGGCCGCTTCAATGATTGACCACACGGGCAATTCCTCAGGCGTTATCCAAGGCCGAGACTTTATCGGCTCAGGCTGTCGCCTGCAACCGCCACGCTCGGCCGGTGCCATGATGTTGCGCTTTAAACAAAAGCGCTAAGTCGCGAATTTACAAGGGAATTACCCGCTCGCCCACAGCGCCTGTGCATAACTTTGTGGACAACCCTGCCGCCGGCACGACAAAGCCTTGCCGTTGCTGGCCGGACATTACGGCAATATTATTGCCACAAAATCACTAAGCCACTGATTAACAACAATTTTTAGTTTATCTATTTATGTGCCGGTGGCGTATTAAGATAAACAATCGACGCCAGCCGCCGCCCCAACCTGCCTGTGGATGACTTGACAAGCATGCTTTTCAGCCAACACCAAAACGACGTCATCAGCGTCACCTCGCTCAACCGCATGGCGCGGGATCTGCTTGAAAGCGGCCTGCCACCGATGTGGATTGCCGGCGAAATTTCCAATCTGACCCTGGCCGCATCCGGCCACGCCTACTTCTCGCTGAAGGACGAACGCGCGCAAATCCGCTGCGTGATGTTCCGTAACCGTCTGAGCGGACTGGGATTCCGGCTGCAGGAAGGCATGCAGGTCGAGCTGCGCGGCACGGTGTCGCTGTACGAGGCGCGCGGCGACTACCAGATCAACGTCGACCTGATGCGTTCGGCCGGCCTCGGCCGCCTGTACGAGGCCTTCGAGCAGTTGAAGGCGAAACTGGCTGCGGAAGGATTGTTCGACAATCGCCACAAAAAAGCGCTGCCCGGCCACCCCGCCGCCATCGGCATCGTCACCTCACCGGCCGCCGCCGCGCTGCGCGACGTGGTCACCACCCTGCGCCGGCGCATGCCCAGCATCCCGCTGATCCTGTACCCGACGCCGGTACAGGGCGACAGCGCCGCGGCGCAGATCGCCGCCGCCATCGATGCGGCCAACCTTCGCCAGGAGGTAGCGCTGCTGATCGTCTGCCGCGGCGGCGGCAGCATCGAAGACCTGTGGGCGTTCAACGAAGAGGTGGTCGCCCGCGCCATCGCCCGCTCCACGCTACCGGTGATCAGCGGCGTCGGCCACGAGACCGACACCACCATCGCCGATTTCGTCGCCGACCACCGCGCGCCGACCCCGACCGCCGCCGCCGAGCTGGCCTCGCCCAGCCGCGAGGCGCTGCAGCAAGGCGTCGACTACGCGCAGCGCCGGCTGGAGCGCGCGCTGGGACGGCTGCTGACCGACAAGTCGCAACAGCTGGACTTCCTCGGTCGCCGCCTGCAGCACCCCGGCGAGCGGCTGCAGCGCCAGCGCCAGTTGCTGCAGGCGCAGCAACTACGCCTGGCCCGTGCCAGCACCCAGCTGCTGCAAGCGCGGCTGCGACAACTGGAGCAGTGCCAGCACCAACTGCAGCGCATCCGTCCCGATCTGGCGCGCTGGCAGCAGGTGCTGGCGCGGCGCGGCGACCAGCTGCGACAGCTGATACACCAGCACTGGCAGCAGCGGCAGCTGGTGCTGGCGCGACATCAGGCGACGCTGGCCGCCATCAATCCGGAGGCGGTGCTGCAACGCGGCTACGCCATCGTGCAGCAGCAAGACGGCAGCGTGGTGCGCTCCGCGGCGCAACTGCGTGCCGGCGAACTGCTGCACATCCGGCTGGCGGAAGGCGAAACCACCGCCGTGGTCGGCCAGCAGCAGGGCCGGCAAAGCGAGCTGCCGTTCTGAAACGGATCCGCTGACGGGCGTCCCGGCGCCAGCGGCGGGCACGGGTGGGCATGGCAGGACGGGCGACGGCTTGACGGCGGCCGCCGTTGCCGCGACGATAGCCTGATTCAAACAATCGTTTTATCGCCACCATGAACCATCGTCTCGCCAAGTTCGTCCTCAATCTGTGGCCGCCCTTTCTCGGCGCCGGGGTCAAGGTGCGCCGCATCAGCCCGGACTGGAAGGAAATCGACGTCCAGCTGCGGCTGGGGCTGACCAACCGCAACTATGTCGGCGTCCATTTCGGCGGCAGCCTGTACGCGATGACCGACCCGTTCTACATGCTGATGCTGCTGAAAAACCTCGGCAATGACTACATCGTGTGGGACAAGGCCGGCAGCATCGACTACCTGAAGCCCGGCCGCGGCGTGGTCTGCGCCCGCTTCCGCATCGACGACGACATGCTGCAGCGTTTTCGTGACGCCACCGCCGGTGGCGACAAGCATCTGCCGGCGCTGCACGTCAGCGTCTACGACGCCGAAGGAGCCGAAGTGGCACGCATCAACAAGACGCTGTACATCCGCCGCAAGCCGCCGCGCAGTAGTCGCCAGGCTACAAGCTGAGGCACTGACAGCCAGCGTCCGATGCTTTACTATCTTGATTGCTCAACCGTGGCCGCCTGCTGCCACGGCTTCGGGTTTTCCTGCTCTCACCACAAGATAATTGGACATCATGGCTACTGTTACGCCGGTTTTGCTACTCATCCTTGACGGTTTCGGTCACCGCCTCGAAGGCGACGATAATGCCATTCTGGCGGCAAACACCCCGAACTGGGACGCGCTGAAAGCGCGCTATCCCTACAGTACGCTGGACGCCTCCGAGCACAATGTCGGCCTGCCCTCCGGCCAGTTCGGCAACTCCGAAGTCGGTCACCTCAATATCGGCGCCGGCCGCATCGTGCAACAGGACATCAGCCGCATCGACTGCGACGTCGAGGCCGGCACGCTGGCCGCCAACCCGGTGCTGGCACAGGCGATCGCCACCGCCAAGCAGCAGGGCAGCACCCTGCACCTGATGGGCCTGCTGTCCGATGGCGGCGTGCACAGCCATGAAAACCACATCCACGCGCTGATCGAAGGCGCGCAGGCGGCCGGCGTTGGCCGCATCGCCCTGCACGCCTTCCTCGACGGCCGCGACACGCCGCCGCGCAGCGCCGAGACCTACCTCAAGCGCCTCGACGCGGTGCTGGCCCGCTGCCCGAACGCGCGCGTCGCCACCGTCTGCGGCCGCTACTGGGCGATGGACCGCGACAAGCGCTGGGAGCGCATGGCGGCACCGTACCAGGCCCTGGTGGAAGGCGAAGCCGAATTCCACGCCGCCAATAGCCACGACGCGCTGGCCGCCGCCTACGCCCGCGACGAGAACGACGAATTCGTCAAGGCCACCATCGTCGGCGAGCCACTGCAGATGCAGGACGGCGACGTGGTGGTGTTCATGAACTTCCGCGCCGACCGCGCCCGCCAGCTGACCACCGCGCTGACCGATCCGGCCTTCGACGGCTTCAAGGCACGCCAGCCGAAATTCGCGCTGTTCACCAGCCTGACCTCCTACGGCGAGGCCTACAGCCACCCGGTCGCCTACGCACCGCAGAAGATCCGCAACGGCCTCGGCGAATACCTGTCCAGCCTCGGCCTGAAGCAGCTGCGCATCGCAGAAACCGAGAAATACCCGCACGTCACCTACTTCTTCAACGGTGGCGAGGAGCAGGTCTACCCCGGCGAGGACCGCATCCTGGTACCGTCGCCGAAAGTGGCCACCTACGACTTGCAGCCGGAAATGAGCGCGCCGGAGGTGACCGACAAGATCGTCGACGCCATCCACAGCCGCCAGTACGCTGTCATCATCTGCAACTACGCCAACTGCGACATGGTCGGCCACACCGGCATCTTCGACGCCGCGGTCAAGGCGGTAGAAACGCTGGATGCCTGCGTCAAGCGCTGCGTCGACGCGATGCAGGCCATCGGTGGCGAAGTGCTGATCTCCGCCGACCACGGCAACTGCGAGCAGATGAACGACGAGATCCACCACCAGGCGCACACCCAGCACACGCTGGAAAAGGTGCCGCTGCTGTACGTTGGCCGCAACGCCACGCTGCAGGACGGCGGCGCGCTGCGCGACCTCGCCCCGACGCTGCTGGCGATGATGGGGCTGCCGCAACCGGCCGAAATGACCGGTCACTCGCTGATCGAGTTCCAGTGAAAGCACGCCTGACGCTCAGCCTGCTCGGCGCGCTGTACGGCGTGGCGCAGGCCGCCCCACCGGCGGCCGCGCCGCAGCAGGACCTCAACACGGTGCGCAAGGAAATCAGCAGCCTGCAACAGGACATCGCGCGCAAGGAAGCCGAGCGGCAGCAGACCGCCGGCGAAATCGCCAAGTCCGAACAGGCGCTGCAGGCCACGCATCAGGTGCTGAACGAGCTGGAGAAGAAGCAGGATGCCAGCAGCAGCCAGCTGGACACGCTGCAGGCCGAGCTGCAGACCATCCGCATCAAGGTGGCCGAGACACGGCAGCGCGTCAGCCGCCTGCTGGCGGCGGAGTACAAGCGCGGCCAGCAGGACGCGATGGCCATCATGTTCAATACCCAGGACCCGAACCAGAGCGCGCGCGACCTCACCTACTACACCCACATCCACCGCGCGCAGCAAAGCCTGATCCAGACACTGCGCGACCAGGAAGTGCAGCTGCAGGCGATGAGCGAGCGCATCGAGGACGAACTGGTGCGGCTGGGGCGCTTGTCCAGCGCCAAGGTGCAGGAAAAGCGCCAGCTGCAGCAGGCTCGCAACCAGCACAGCCAGCAGGTCAGCCAGCTGGACAGCGCCATCCGCAACCAGCAGCAGAAACTGCAGCAGCTGAAGGAAGACGAGCGCGAACTGAGCGCGCTGATCGCCCGCATCAACGCCGACATCCGCCGCCGCCAGCTCGCCGCCGCCGCCAAGGCCGCACAGGCGAAAAAGGCGCGCGAACAGGCGACAAAGTTGGCCGCAGAGAAACGCCGCCAGCAGGTCGCCGACGCGAAAAAGCAGGGCAAACCGCTGCCGGCAGAACCGAAAGCCCCGGCCAGGGTCGAAACGGTGGATGAGGTGGCCGATGCCAGCCTGTCCGGCAACGCCTTCCGCAGCCTGCAAGGGCGGCTGAAACTGCCGGTGGCCGGCGAAATCGGCGGCCGCTTCGGCGCGCGCCGCGGCGAGGGCGCCAGCTGGAAGGGCATGTTCATCAAGGTCGCCCCCGGCAGCCCGGTACGCGTGGTCGCCGACGGCACCGTGGTCTATGCCGACTGGTTGCGCGGTTTCGGCAATGCGATGATCATTGATCACGGCGGCAACTACATGACGGTCTATACCGGCTTTGCCACCATGGTGCGCGGCAACGGCGCCACGGTCCGCGGCGGCGACGTGCTCGGCGCCAGCGGCAGTCTGGAAAGCGGCGAAACCGGGCTTTACTTCGAGCTGCGCTATATGGGCCGGCCGATCAATCCACAGTCCTGGGCACGATAGCCCGTACGAACGGAACACACACCATGAGCTCTCCCCGCTTACGCAAACTTGCCTTGCTGACCACCGGTGCCCTGGTGGGCGGTGCGCTCACCATCAGCATCCAGGCCTTTGCCGACAAGAATAACGGCATCCTGCCGCTCAACGAGCTGCGCACCTTTGCCGAGGTGTTCGGCCGCATCAAGCAGGACTATGTCGAGCCGGTCGAAGACAAGAAGCTGATCAACGAGGCGATCAAGGGCATGCTGTCCGGCCTGGATCCGCACTCCGACTACTACGATCCGGAGGCGTTCAAGGAATTCCGCGAAGGCACCCAGGGCGAGTTTGGCGGCCTCGGCATCGAGATCGGCACCGAGGACGGTCTGGTCAAGGTGGTGGCGCCAATCGAGGACACCCCGGCACAGAAGGCCGGCATCAAGAGCGGTGACCTGATCGTCAAGATCGACGACACCCCGGTGCGTGGCCTGTCGATCAATGACGCGGTGAAAAAGATGCGCGGCGCGCCGGGCAGCAAGGTGACGCTGACCATCGCGCGCAAGACCGAATCCAAGCCGCTGGTCTTCACCCTCACCCGCGCGGTGATCAAGACCAAGAGCGTGAAGTCGCGGCTGCTGGAACCGGGCTTCGGCTACGTCCGTGTCGCCCAGTTCCAGGAACACACCGTCGAGAACTTCGCGCAGGCACTGACCCAGCTGTACAAGGACAACAAGACGCCGCTGAAGGGCATGGTGCTGGACCTGCGTGACGATCCGGGCGGCGTGCTGCACGGTGCCGTCGGCGTCTCCGCCGCCTTCCTGCCGCAGGATGCGCTGGTGGTGTACACCGAGGGCCGCGCCAGCGACTCCAAGATGCGCCTGTACGCCAACCCGCGCGACTACCAGCGCACCAAGGGGACCAGCGACTACGCCAAGGTGCCACCGGCCATCAAGAACGTGCCGCTGGTGGTGCTGGTCAACGCCGGCTCCGCCTCCGCCTCGGAGATCGTCGCCGGTGCGCTACAGGATCACAAGCGGGCGCTGATCGTCGGCACCCAGACCTTCGGCAAGGGCTCGGTGCAGTCGGTACTGCCGCTGGCCAACAACGGCGGCATCAAGATGACCACCGCGCGCTACTTCACCCCCAACGGCCGCTCGATCCAGGCCAAGGGCATCGTGCCGGACATCGTAGTCGAGGAAGGCAACGAAGCGCTGGCCTCGCTGCGCGTACGTGAGGCCGATCTGGAACGCCACCTGCAGAACCCGAACGATCCGGCGGAAAGCGCCAAGCCGGTGGCCAAGCCGGCCGCCAAGCCCGCCAGCAACGGTGACAAGCCGAAGAACGGCGACAGCAACGGTAACGGCAATGGCAATGGCAACGGCGATGCCGCCAACGACGTGCAGCTGAACCAGGCGCTGAACATCCTCAAGGTGCAGCAGATCATGCTCAAGAAGACCCCGTCCTGAGTCTTTGCCGCTGTCCGTCATGGCCGGGTCGCCGCAAGGTGCCCGGCCATTGTCATTGCCGCGGCGGGCGGCCGTTGCGGCCAACCTTGGCCCGCGACCGGTCCCCGGCGGCGGGCAGCGCCGAGCCGCTAGCGTGCCGCAGCGCGCACGCCGGTGCCGGCACTGTCTATAAAGCCATCATTCCTGCTAATCTTGCGTTTTTGTGGCTGTCTACCTGTGGGGCCCATCATGCTGCACCCTGATTTTGTGCTCGCCTTTCGCGAGGCGGCGCCTTACATCAACGCCTTTCGTGGCAAAACCTTCGTCGTCGCCGTCAATGGCGAGAGCCTGGCGCGCGGCAACCTGTACGGTCTGGCGCAGGACCTGAACCTGCTGGTCAGCCTCGGCGTGCGCATCGTGCTGGTGCACGGCGCGCGGCCGCAGATCGACGAACAACTGCGCCTGCGCGGCATTGCGCGCCACTTCCACCAGGGCCGCCGCGTGACCGACGGCCCGACGCTGGAGGCGGTGAAATCGGCGGTCGGCGGCTTGCGCCATGATCTGGAAGCCTTCCTGTCGATGGGGATGCCCAATTCGCCGATGCACGGCGCCCACCTGCGCGTCGCCGGCGGCAACTTCGTCACCGCGCAGCCACTGGGCGTGATCGACGGCGTCGACATGCAGTACAGCGGCCGCGTGCGCAAGATCGATACCGAGGCCATCAACGAGCGCCTCAACCGCGGCGAGCTGGTGCTGACCTCGCTGATCGGCTACTCGCCGACCGGCGAGGCCTTCAACATGACCATGGAAGAGGTCGCCTGCCATACCGCCATCGAGCTGAAGGCGGAAAAGCTGATCTTCCTGGTGCAGGGCCACGGCCTGGTCGATGCCGACGGCGTGCTGCACAACGCCATCTCCGCCGACCAGGCGGAGGCGATCTACCAGCGCGGCATCAGCAGCGAGGAGTGCCGCCTCAGCCTGCCCTACGCCATCCGCGCCACCCGCGAGGGCGTGGTGCGCTCGCACCTGGTCAGCCACGACGACGACGGCGCGCTGCTGGTGGAACTGTTCACCGACTACGGCACCGGCACCATGATCGCGCGCGATTCGCTGGTCAAGATCCGCGAGGCCAGCATCGAGGACGTCGGCGACATCCTGGCGCTGATCCGCCCGCTGCAGGAACAGGGCATCCTGATCAAGCGCAGCCGCGAACACTTGGAAATGCAGATCCGCAACTACTCGGTACTGGAACACGACGACCGCATCGCCGCCTGCGTCGCGATGCTGCCGTTCCCGGAAGACGGCATGGCCGAGCTGGCCTGCCTCGCGGTCAGCGCCGACCGCCGCAACAGCGGCTTCGGCGACCTGCTAGTACAGCACGTGGAGCAGCGCGCGCGGCTGTACGGCTACAAGGCGCTGTTCATCCTCACCACCCAGACCGCGCACTGGTTTGCCGAGCGCGGCTTCGTTGCGGCCAACATCGAGCAGCTGCCGCAGTCACGCCGCGAGCTGTACAACCACAACCGCCGCTCCAAAGTGCTGATCAAAGCCTTGTAAATGGCGGCGGCGGCACAAAGTTTGGTGACCTGTCATCTCTGTGACACAATTAGTCTCTATCGTTTCGACACTTCTCAAGGAATTCACCATGGCACGAATGGTCAACTGCGTTAAGCTCGGTCGCGAAGCCGAAGGCATGGACTTCCCTCCGCTGCCCGGCGCACTGGGTCAGCGCATTCTGGAAAACGTCTCCAAGGAGGCGTGGCAGGGCTGGCTGCGTTACCAGACCATGCTGATCAACGAAAACCGCCTCAGCCTGGCCGATGCCCGCGCCCGCCAATATCTGGCTGCGCAGCTGGAAGCCTACTTCTTCGGCCAGGGGGCCGATCAGGTCGCCGGCTTCACGCCGCAGCAGTAACAAACGACCGCGCCCTCCCCGTGAGGGCTTTTTTTTACTCCCGCACCAGTACCAATGCATAAAATGCCGACGACACACGAAAACCTGCTTAACCGCGAACTGGCCCTGATCGAGTTCAACCGCCGCGTCATGGCGCAGGCCGAAGAGGAACGCCTGCCACTGCTGGAGCGCCTGAAATTCCTCTGTATCGTGTCGTCGAACATGGACGAGTTTGCCGAGGTGCGGGTGGCGTGGCTGAAGGAAGCGGCACAAGTCACCCCGGATCGCATCCTCGCCGACGGCAGCAAGCCGGCCGAGGTGCTGACCCGGCTGTCCGAGGCCGCCCATGCGCTGGTGCGCGAGCAATACCGTCTGCTGCGCGAAGAAATCTTTCCGGCGCTGCGCGCCGAAGGCATCATCTTCATGCGCCGCAACGAGTGGGACAGCGAACAGAAAGCCTGGATCCGCGACTACTTCTTCCGCGAACTGATGCCGATCCTGACCCCGATCGGGCTGGACCCGTCGCACCCGTTCCCGAAACTGCTCAACAAGAGCCTGAACTTCATCATCGAGCTGGAAGGCGCCGACGCCTTCGGCCGCGAGTCCGGCATAGCCATCGTGCAGGCGCCGCGCATCCTGCCGCGGGTGATCAAGCTGCCGGCCAAGCTGTGCGGCGGCAACCAGCACAGCTTCGTGTTCCTGTCTTCCATCCTGCACTCGCACGTGCAGGAGCTGTTCCCCGGCATGACGGTAAAGGGCTGCTACCAGTTCCGCGTCACCCGCGACAGTGACCTCAACGTCGACGACGACGACGTCAAGAACCTGCGCACCGCGCTGCAGGGCGAACTGCGTCAGCGCCAGTATGGCGACGCGGTACGGCTGGAGATCGCCGACACCTGCCCGACGCACATGGAAGAATTCCTGCTGCACACCTTCAACCTGCAGCAGCAGGACATCTACCGCGTCGACGGCCCGGTCAACCTGGTGCGTCTGATGCAGGTGCCGGACAAGGTCGACCGCCCAGACCTGAAATTCGCGCCGTTCGAAGCCACGCTGCCGCCGGCACTAGCCAAGAAGACGCCGCTGTTCGAGGCCATCCGCAAGAGCGACATCCTGCTGCACCACCCGTTCCAGTCGTTCCAGCCGGTGATCGACATGCTGGTCAACGCCGCTACCGATCCGGAGGTGGTGGCGATCAAGATGACGGTGTACCGCACCGGCACCGATTCGGTACTGATGGAGTCGCTGATCGCCGCCGCCCGCGCCGGCAAGCAGGTAACGGTGGTGGTGGAACTGATGGCGCGCTTCGACGAAGAGGCCAACATCAGCTGGGCGTCGCGACTGGAAGACGCCGGCGCGCACGTGGTGTACGGCGTGTTCGGCTACAAGGTGCACGCCAAGATGCTGCTGGTGGTGCGCCGCGAGGAAGGCCAGCTCAAGCGCTACGTGCATCTGGGCACCGGCAACTACCATCCGCGCACCGCGCGGCTGTATACCGACTTCGGCCTGCTGACCTGCAACGAGGACATCGTCAGCGACGTCAACGACCTGTTCGTGCAGATCACCGGCCTCGGCCGCGCCGGCGAGCTGAAGCACCTGTACCAGTCGCCGTTCACGCTGCACAACATGATCATCAGCGCCATCGACCGCGAGATCGCCCACGCCCAGGCCGGCAAGCCGGCGCAGATCATCGCCAAGATGAACGCGCTGCTGGAGCCGCAGGTGATCCAGGCGCTGTACCGCGCCAGCCAGGCCGGGGTCAAGATCAGCCTGATCATCCGCGGCGTGTGCGCGTTGCGCCCCGGCGTGGAAGGGCTGTCGGAGAACATCACCGTGCGTTCCATCGTCGGCCGCTTCCTCGAGCACACCCGCGTGTTCTACTTCTACAACGACAAGGCCGAGGACATGTACATCGCCAGCGCCGACTGGATGGGGCGCAACTTCTTCCGCCGCATCGAGACCTGCGTGCCGATCCTCGACATCAAGCTGAAGCGCCGCATCATGAAGGAAGGGCTGCGCATCTACCTCGACGACAACACCAACGCCTGGGAAATGCAGGCCGACGGCAGCTATCGCCGGCGCATGGCGCGCGGCAAGGGCCGCTGCGCGCAGGAAACCCTGCTGCAGGAATACAGCAGCTGACCGGCTGCCAGCCGCAAGGTTGGCCGCAACACACGGCGCGGGCGGAACTTCTGCCTCGCGCCGTTTTCTTTGTTTCTCCCCCTGTTGCCTTCGGAGACCCCATGGACCTGTCCCTGCTCTGGTATCTGCTGTCCATCCTGCTGGTGCTGATCGGCCTCGCCGGCACCATCTACCCCGCCCTGCCCGGCCTCGGCCTTCTCGCCGCCGGTTTCCTGCTGGCGGCGTGGAACGGCAACTTCGTGCACGTCGGCTTCTGGCCGCTGACCACCATCGTCCTGCTCGCCGTGGCCGGCATGGTGATCGAGAGTGCCGCCAGCCTGCTCGGCGCCCAGAAAAGCGGCGCCAGCCGCGAGGCGCTGATCGGCGCGCTGATCGGTGGCCTGGTCGGGCTGTTCTTCGGCCTGTTCGGCGCCATCGCCGGGCCGGTGCTCGGCGCCGTCATCGGCGAGCTGATCGCACGCCGCAACCTGCCGCAGGCCAGCCGCGTCGGTGCCGCCACCTTCCTCGGCTTTCTGGCCGGCACCGTCGCCAAGATCGCCTGCGCCTTCGCCATGCTCGGCGTGTTCATCCTCGCGCTGCTGTTCTGAGCCGGTTGCGGCCAACGTTGGCCGCACGGCACGGACACGCCGAATTTGCTACACTTCCCCGGTTAATCTCCCTATCGCAATCCAGCAGGAATCAAGCACAACCTATGGCTCAATACGTGATGTCCATGCTCCGCGTGAGCAAGATCGTTCCCCCGAAACGCCAGATCATCAAGGACATTTCGCTGTCCTTCTTCCCCGGTGCCAAGATCGGCCTGCTCGGCCTCAACGGTGCCGGCAAATCCACCGTGCTGCGCATCATGGCCGGTGTCGACAAGGAGTACGACGGCGAGGTGCAGCATCTGGCCGGCGTCAAGATCGGCTACCTGGAGCAGGAGCCGAAGCTCGACCCTGACAAGACCGTGCGCGAGGAAGTGGAAAGCGGCATGGGCGACGTGATGGGCGCGCAGAAGCGGCTGGAAGAGGTGTACGCCGCCTACGCCGAAGAAGACGCCGATTTCGACGCGCTGGCCGAAGAACAGGCCAAACTGGAGGCCATCATCTCCGCCGGCGCCGGCGACAACGTGCAGCTGCAGCTGGAACTGGCCGCCGACGCGCTACGCCTGCCGCCGTGGGACGCCAAGATCGGCCCGCTGTCCGGCGGTGAAAAACGCCGCGTGGCGCTGTGCAAGCTGCTGCTGTCGCAGCCGGACATGCTGCTGCTGGACGAACCGACCAACCACCTCGACGCCGAATCGGTGGAGTGGCTGGAGCAGTTCCTGGTGCGCTTCCCCGGCACAGTGGTCGCCGTCACTCACGACCGCTACTTCCTCGACAACGCCGCCGAATGGATCCTGGAGCTGGACCGCGGCGAAGGCATCCCGTGGAAAGGCAACTACTCCAGCTGGCTGGAGCAGAAGGAAGCGCGCCTGGAGCTGGAAAGCAAGCAGGAA
This sequence comes from Vogesella indigofera, assembly GCF_028548395.1. Lineage (NCBI taxonomy): Bacteria > Pseudomonadati > Pseudomonadota > Betaproteobacteria > Neisseriales > Chromobacteriaceae > Vogesella > Vogesella indigofera. Next base: position 144,457 of record NZ_JAQQLA010000012.1, read on the forward strand.
GGCGCGCGCATGAAGGCGATGAAGCAGGAGCTGGAGTGGGTACGCCAGAATCCGAAAGGTCGCCAGGCGAAATCCAAGGCGCGTCTGGCCAAGTTCGAGGAGCTATCCAGCCACGACTACCAGAAGCGCAACGAGACCCAGGAAATCTTCATCCCGGTGGCCGAGCGCCTCGGCAACGAAGTGATCGAATTCGACGGCGTGTCGAAAGGCTTCGGCGACCGCCTGCTGATCGACAACCTGTCATTCAAGGCTCCGCCGGGTGCCATCGTCGGCATCATCGGCCCCAACGGTGCCGGTAAGTCGACGCTGTTCAAGATGATCGCCGGCAAGGAACAGCCGGACAGCGGCACCGTGAAGATCGGCCAGACCGTGCAGATGGCCTTCGTCGAGCAGCACCGCGACACGCTGGAAGGCGACAAGACCGTGTTCGACGACGTCTCCGGCGGCCTCGACATCCTCAACGTTGGTCGCTTCGAGATGTCCAGCCGCGCCTACCTCGGCCGCTTCAACTTCAAGGGCGGCGACCAGCAGAAAAAGGTCGGCATGCTGTCCGGTGGCGAACGCGGTCGCCTGCACCTGGCCAAAACCCTGCTCAAGGGCGGCAACGTGCTGCTGCTGGACGAACCGTCCAACGACCTGGACGTGGAAACCCTGCGCGCGCTGGAAGACGCGCTGCTGGAATTCGCCGGCACCGTGTTCGTGATCTCCCACGACCGCTGGTTCCTCGACCGTATCGCCACCCACATCCTGGCGGCGGAAGGCGAATCGCAGTGGACCTTCTTCGACGGCAACTATCAGGAATACGAAGCCGACAAGAAGAAACGTCTGGGCGAAGAAGGCGCCAAGCCGAAGCGCATCCGCTACAAGCCTATCGTGCGCTAAGCACGACGCCGGCTGGTAGCAGTCGCAAAAAAACCCCGCTTGTTGCAAGCGGGGTTTTTTCCTGTAGAGGCTTAGACAATCATGTACGGAGCGTCACCGCCTTCACGACGGGCAACCATGTACGGCGCATCACCGCCTTCACGACGCGCAACCATGTACGGCGCATCACCGCCTTCACGACGCGCAACCATGTACGGGGCATCGCCGCCTTCACGACGGGCGACCATATACGGGGCATCGCCGCCTTCACGACGGGCGACCATGTACGGGGCGTCACCACCTTCGCGACGCGCAACCATGTACGGGGCGTCGCCGCCTTCACGACGCGCAACCATGTACGGGGCATCGCCGCCTTCACGACGCGCAACCATGTACGGGGCGTCGCCGCCTTCACGACGGGCGACCATGTACGGGGCGTCGCCGCCTTCACGACGCGCAACCATGTACGGGGCATCGCCGCCTTCACGACGGGCGACCATGTACGGGGCGTCGCCGCCTTCACGACGCGCAACCATGTACGGGGCGTCGCCGCCTTCACGACGCGCAACCATGTACGGGGCGTCGCCGCCTTCACGACGCGCAACCATGTACGGGGCGTCACCGCCTTCACGACGGGCGACCATGTACGGCGCATCACCACCGTCACGACGGGCGATCATGTATGGAGCATCGCCGCCATCACGTTTCGCAGTCATCTCTACATCTTGCTGCTGCACAGCAGCAGGGGCAGCGTAAACCGGAGCAACAACACTGGCCAGCACAACAGCGATAGAGGTAATTAGCAGCTTTTTCATGATCAATATCCTTTTATTTAAATTGGTAGCTTTGATTGTTTCAGCATTTGATTCGAATAATTTGTACAGCTATTTTATGGTGCTAGTAACGACGGGCTTCAGGTCAGCCTGTACCGACAATGACCACAGAAGCAATGCTGTAACTATACGACTGGTCTAATTCTATTAATAGCGAAGTAAACTGAATGTCTTGTTCAGATTTTGCGAACTAGCCGGAGCCGGCATCAGCGGGCCGTGGTGGCCAGCATTTGCAATGCAGCAACGGCGATATGAGAAAGACGGTGGAAACGGCAGGCCGAGCACTCGCCACCGCGCCGGACCCGCGAAACCATAACGGCGGCGGCACTGCGGCCAACGTTGGCCGCAATGCAAAAAGCCCGCGCAGCGCAGCACGGGCTTATGGCAGACAAAAAAAGGGGTACGGCCCACCACCGTACCCCAAACACACACATCAAGAGGAAAAGCGTCGTTTGCCTGCCAGCGCCAAATCAATCCCTGATCCGACACCTTGCTTGCTCGCCACAGGCAAACTCAGATCAGCGGCGCCGCTTGCCGACACCGCTCACCTCATACCGAGAGCATAGCCGGTGGCGGCAATCGTGCTTTGATGCACGTCAAGCGCGGCACAGTGCCGCCGCCAACGGCCAGTAGAGAAGGCAGAAACGAAAAAACCTCCCGTGCAGGCACGGGAGGTTTCGGTCAAACCGAATGATGCGTGTCGATCAGGCAGAAGCGGACGGCGTCGCCTTGCGGGTACGGCTGACCGCAGCAGAGGCGGCCTTGGCCGAGGTTTCGGCCGCTTCAACGCTGGCTTCGGCAAACTCGGAACCGACTTTCTTGGCGGTCTTGGCGGCGCTTTCGAAGGCCGCGTTGCTGGAAGTCACGATATTCTTCAGCGCCTGTACCGCAGCGTCGGAACCGGTCGGTGCGTTTTTCGCCAGACGGTCGATCACATCCAGGACGTTCTTGTTGGTTTCGGCAACCTGCTCTTCCACGAAGGAAGTCAGCTCGGTCTGGGCCGCCAGCGTGACATCGTAGACTTCACGTGCCGCGGCGAAGGCCTTGTCCAGGCTAGGCTGGGTCAGGCTGCTCTGGAATTCGGCCAGCGCTTTCGGATCCTTGATCGCCGACAGCTGCTTCAGCGTCTGGGCATTCTCGGCCAGCAGCTTGCGCGACATTTCCAGCTGCAGGGTTGCCAGGCGCTCGGCGCTGGCCAGCAGGATGCCGGAAAAACGGACGGCTTTGTCGAACTGCGACTGACCGAAAGCGGAAAACTCTTGTGCAGTAGTAAACATGATTAATCCTTTTCGAAAAATGAAACACTCAGCAGCAATATCGTCTTGAAACTCGTCGTTGCCGCATTGCAACAGCTTGCATTATTGTGTTGCACCGCATCAATGTCAATCATTTTGTTGCAGCGCAACATCGCTAAGTTGCTATTTTTACAACAGCAAACACATTCATCATGGCAGTCATGCATTGCAGCAGTGTGTCCGGCCGGTGACCACCGTGCGCACCGGCAAGCGTCGCCAGCAAGCACGCCCTCGCCGTAGCAGTCACCGTGATCTGCGGTACCGGCAATGACACCAGCCTTTGATTGAAAGGCTCAGGACAAAGCGATACACTCCAGCCATAAAATAAATCTATCCATCCGGCGATAAAATCCAATGAGTTCTGCGGCCAACCTTTTCGACATCAAATCCGCCAGTCTTGACCTGCTGGCCATCGTGCTGCGCAGCACCGACCTGCCCGCCCTGCAAGCCGCCATCCAGCAACGTTTCAACAGCCACGAGCCCGAGCCCTTCGTGCTGGACATCGAGCAGCTACCGGCGCCGGATAGCAACACCCTGGCCCCTGTCTGCGCCATGCTGCAGCAACACGGCCTGCACATTGCCGCCGTCCGCCACCGCGATACGCAATACGCCGCCCTCGCCCACCGCCTAGGCTTGCCGTTCATCAGCGGCAGCGGTGGCGGCAAGAGCAGCGCGGAAAGCGTCAGCGCGCCGGCAGCGGCGGCCCCCGTCGCGGACAGCATCCTGCCGACGCCGACCATGATCATCGACCGTCCAGTGCGCGCCGGACAGCAGATCTACGCCAAGGGCGGCGATCTGGTGGTGCTGGAGATGGTCAGCGCCGGCGCGGAACTGATCGCCGACGGCAGCATCCATGTCTACGCGCCGCTGCGCGGCCGGGCCCTGGCCGGTGCCCGCGGCAACACCGCGGCGCGCATCTTCGTCAAGAGCATGGAAGCCGAACTGGTTTCCATCGCCGGCGTGTACCGCACCATCGAACAGGACTTGCCGCAGAGCATCAAGGGCAAGCCGACCCAGATTTATCTCGAACAAGAGCGCGTGGTCATGATCCCGCTCGACAAATAACCAGCATCGTTATTCCAAGGATCGATATCGTGGCAAAAATCATCGTTGTGACCTCCGGCAAGGGTGGTGTCGGCAAAACCACCACCAGCGCCAGCTTTGCATCCGGCCTCGCCCTGCGCGGCCACAAGACCGCCGTGATCGACTTCGACGTCGGCCTGCGCAACCTGGACCTGATCATGGGCTGCGAGCGTCGCGTGGTGTACGACCTGATCAACGTGATCAATGGCGAAGCCAGCCTCAACCAGGCGCTGATCAAGGATAAGCACTGCGACAACCTGTACGTGATGCCGGCGTCGCAGACCCGCGACAAGGACTCGCTCAGCCGTGAAGGCGTGGAAACGGTACTGAAGAACCTGGACGAAATGGGCTTCGAGTTCATCGTCTGCGATTCGCCGGCCGGCATCGAAAAAGGCGCTCTGATGTCGCTGTACTTTGCCGATGAAGCCATCGTGGTCACCAACCCGGAAGTGTCATCGGTACGCGACTCCGACCGCATTCTCGGCATCCTGTCGTCGAAATCGCGCCGCGCCGAAGAAGGCCGCGAGCCGGTGAAGGAACACCTGCTGATCACCCGCTACTCGCCGGCCCGCGTCGACAAGGGCGAGATGCTGTCGGTGGAAGACGTGAAGGAAATCCTGCGCATTCCACTGATCGGCGTGATCCCGGAATCGCAGGCCATCCTACAGGCGTCCAACTCCGGTACCCCGGCGATCCACATCAAGGGTTCCGACGCCGCCGAAGCTTACGGCGATGTGGTGGCCCGCTTCCTTGGCGAGGACCGTCCGATGCGCTTTGTGGAAGCGGAAAAAATCGGCTTTCTGAAACGACTGTTTGGAGGCTAGCCATGTCCCTGATCGATATGATTTTTGGCAAGCGCCAGAAAACGGCCTCCATCGCCCGTGAACGCCTGCAGATCATCCTGGCGCACGAACGCGACGGCAAGACCGGCGCGCCGGACTACCTGCCGGCGCTGCAGCGCGAGCTGATGGAAGTGATCTCCAAGTACGTGGCGGTGAACCAGGACGACATCAAGGTGCACCTGGAACGCCAGGACAACTTCGAGGTACTGGAAGTGAACATCGTCCTGCCGGAACACCAGCGCTGACACCATGACTCTGACCGAACTGCGTTATATCGTCGCGGTGGCGCGCGAGCGCCACTTCGGGCGGGCGGCCCAAAGCTGTTTTGTCAGCCAGCCGACGCTGTCGATCGCGATCAAGAAACTGGAAGACGAGCTGGGGGTCACCCTGTTCGAGCGTGGCGGCCAGGAGGTGAGCGTCACCGAAATCGGTGAACGCATCATCGAACAGTCGCAGCGAGTGCTGGAGGAAGCGGAGACGGTGAAGCGCCTGGCCGGCGAGCACCAGAACGAGCTGGCCGGGCCGCTGAAGCTGGGGGTGATCTTCACCATCAGCCCCTACCTGCTGCCGAAGCTGATCCCGGCACTGCGCATCCTGGCGCCGGAAATGCCGCTGATCCTGGAAGAGAACTACACCGCGCGGCTGGCAGAAATGCTCAAGCGCGGCGAAGTCGACGCCATCATCGTCGCCGACCCGTTCGACGAAGCCGGCACGGTGGCGGTGCCGCTGTACGACGAAGAATTCGTCGTCGCCACCCCCAAGGGCCATCCGTGGGAGAAGCGTGACGCGGTGCGCTCGTCCGATCTGGCCAGTGAAAGCGTGCTGCTGCTGTCGCAGGGCAACTGCTTCCGCGACCACGTGCTGCAGGCCTGCAGCGAGGTGGCCAGCCGCCAACACCAGAACAACGGTCTGGCCGCGTCGCTGCAGGGCAGCTCGCTCAACACCATCCGTCACATGGTGGCCAGCGGCATGGGCGTCACCGTACTGCCGCAGACCTCGGTGTCGGCGGCGGATGAAGGCCTGCTGTCCATCATCCCGTTTGCCGCCCCGGTGCCGCAGCGCCGCGTGCTGCTGGTTACCCGCAAGCAGTTTTTCCGCAAGCAGGCGATCCACACCCTGCAGCAGGCGGTGTTCCGCTCCGGCCTGAACGGCGTCACCATGCTGGAGCACGAGGCCTGAACCACTGCCCGTGATCTGGCAACAGGCATGAAAAAAGGTTGGCCGCAATTGCGGCCAACCTTTTTTACGTGCGGCAAGCTGCCGCAGCAGGCGGCTTACAGTGTCAGGCCACCGGTCACTTCGATGGCGGCACCGTTGATGTAGCTGGCTTCGTCGGAAGCAAGCCAGGCGTAGACGTTGGCGATTTCTTCCGGCTGCGCCATGCGCTTCATCGGCACCTTGTCTTCCATCGCCTGGATCACCTTTTCCGGCATCGACTTCAGGATAGGAGTGGCAACAAAGCCCGGGCACACCGCGTTGGCGCGAATGCCCTTCTTGCCCAGTTCCTTGGCCCAGGTCTTGACGAAACCGATGACGCCGAACTTGGAGGCGGCATAGTTGGTCTGGCCAAAGTTGCCGTACACACCCACGACCGAGGATGCGTTGAGGATCACACCGGCACCCTGCTCGATCATGGTGTCGACCACGGCCTTGGTACAGTTGTAAACACCCTTCAGGTTGATGTCGATCACCTTGTCGAACTGGTCTTCGCTCATCTTGATCAGCTGTGCATCCATCACGATGCCGGCGTTGTTGACCAGTACGTCGATGCGGCCGTAGCTGCTCTTCAAGGCACCAACCATGTCGGCGATCTGCGCCTTGTTGGTCACGTCCACCTGATAGCCGACGGCTTCGCCACCCAGGGCTTTCAGCTCTTCCACCACGGCATTGACTGCATCCATATTGATGTCACAAACCGCTACGATGGCGCCTTCCTTGATGAATTTCTCTGCAGTAGCCTTACCGATACCACTGGCACCACCGGTGATGATGGAGACTTTCCCTTTCAAGCGCATGATTTTTCCTTTGCTAGGTTGCAGGCAACCCGATTGTCGAACGGATATTCCTCCACCACCGACCTTCGAGATTCAAGTCCCTGTTTTTCTCTGTCTTTTGTTATGGCTTTGACATTGCACTGCGGCATCCTGTTTTGCAACGCACAACATCTTGCGCTGCAATATAGCGCAAGGCTGTCGCCAACGTAAAGCAATCGCTCTAAGAAGCTGACGTGGGCGGCAAGGGCTGTTGCGGCCAACCTGCACATAAAAAAACAGGCAGCGCTAGCTGCCTGTTTTGTATGGGATTGTGGGAATTACTCCAGGCCCTTGCTGGACAGGTATTCCTCGTAATCGCCGGTGTAGTAGTCGTAACCGCCCTTGCCATCCAGTTCCAGGATCTGGGTGGCCAGCGAGCTGACGAACTGGCGGTCGTGCGACACGAAAATCAGCGTGCCCTTGTACTTTTCCAGCGCCATGTTCAGGGCTTCGATCGACTCCATGTCCATGTGGTTGGTCGGTTCGTCCATGATCATCACGTTCGGCTTCTGCAGCAGCAGCTTGCCATACAGCATGCGGCCCTTTTCACCACCGGACAGCACGCGCACCGCTTTTTCCACATCGTTGCCGCCGAACAGCAGGCGGCCCAAGGTGCCACGGATCACCTGCTCGTCGTCGCCGTCCTGACCCCACTCACGCATCCACTCCGTCAGCGTGCGGTCGCTGTCGAACTCGGCTTCGTGATCCTGGGCAAAGTAGCCGATCTGCGCCTTCTCTGCCCATTTCACCGTGCCGTAATCCGCAGTCAGGCCTTCCGCCAGCACCGGATCGAAGGCACCGGCCAGCATTTTCACCAGCGAGGTTTTACCGGCACCGTTAGGGCCGATGATGGCCAGCCGCGCACCGGCCTCGAGGATGAAGTTCATGTCCTTGAACAGCACCTTGTTGTCGTAGGCCTTGCTCAGCGACTGCACTTCCACCGCCTGACGATGCAGCTTGAAGCGTTCGTCCATTTCGAAGCGAATGAATGGGCTCTGGCGGCTGGAAGGCTTCACTTCCACCATTTCCGACTTCAGCTTGTCGACCTGCTTCAGACGCGAGGTAGCCTGACGGGCCTTGGACTTGTTGGCGGAGAAGCGGGCGGCAAATTCCTGCAGGTCCTGGATGCGCTCCTTAGCCTTGGCGTTGGAGCTGAGCTGACGTTCGCGCGCCTGGGTGGAGGCAATCATGTAGTCATCATAGCTACCCGGGTAGATACGGATGGTGTTGTAGTCCAGATCCGCCATGTGGGTGCAGACCGAGTTCAGGAAGTGACGGTCGTGCGAGATGATGATCATGGTGGAGTTGCGCTCGTTCAGCACATGCTCCAGCCAGCGGATGGTGTTGATGTCCAGGTTGTTGGTCGGTTCGTCCAGCAACAGGATGTCCGGGTTGGAGAACAGCGCCTGCGCCAGCAGCACGCGCAGCTTCCAGCCCGGTGCCACTTCGCTCATCGGGCCGAAATGCTGCTCGGTGGCAATGCCGACCCCCATCAGCAGTTCGCCGGCGCGCGCCTCGGCGGTGTAGCCATCATATTCGGCAAACTTGGCCTCCAGTTCGGCCGCGTGCATGTAGTCGTCTTCGGTGGCCTCCAGGTTGGCGTAGATGGCATCGCGCTCGCTCATCGCCGCCCACATCTCGGTGTGCCCCATCATGACCACATCGATCACGCGCTGGTCTTCATAGCCGAACTGGTCCTGGCGCAACTTACCCAGGCGCAGGCCGTTCTCAATGGCGACTTCGCCACTGGTTTGCTCGAGGTCTCCCCCGAGAATTTTCATGAAAGTCGATTTGCCGGAACCGTTGGCGCCGATCAGGCCATAACGGTTACCTTCACCAAATTTGACGGAAACCTTCTCGAAAAGCGGCTTGGCGCCGAACTGCATGGTAATGTTGCTTGTCGTAATCACTCGATCATTCCTCAGCCAGTCACTGCATGTACCGGAAAACCCTGCATTTTACCACAAACACCCTCTGCAATCAGGGTGTTGCGGCCGGTACATCTTTGCTTTCGCAGCTGCCTCGGAATTCCGCTACAATCGAACACCATTTAAACCCTTAACCAGAATAGGCAGATCTTATGCTTACCGGTAGCCTCGTTGCGCTGGTCACCCCGATGTTCGAGGACGGCCAGGTCGATTTTGAATCGCTGAAACGTCTCGTAGATTTCCACATCGATAACGGTACCGACGGCATCGTGGCCGTGGGTACCACTGGCGAATCCGCCACCCTGGGCGTGGAAGAACATATCAAGGTCGTGGCGGCCGTGGCCCAACACGCCGCCGGCCGCATTACCGTCATTGCCGGCACGGGTGGCAACTCCACCAGTGAGGCCATCGAACTGGCGGCTCTCGCCAAGCAGGCCGGCGCCAGCCATTCGCTGTCGGTCGTGCCGTACTACAACAAGCCGACCCAGGAAGGCATCTACCAGCACTTTCGCACGATCGCCGAAGCGGTGGAACTGCCGGTCATCCTGTACAACGTACCGGGCCGTACCGTGGCCGACATGAGCAACGACACCGTGCTGCGCCTGAGCGAAATCGGCAACATCGTCGGCCTGAAAGACGCTACCGGCGACATCGGCCGTGCCTGCGACCTGATCAAGCGCGTGCCGCAAGGTTTCAGTCTCTACTCCGGCGACGATCCGACCGGCATGGCCTTCATGCTGTGCGGCGGCCACGGCGTGATCTCGGTCACCTCCAACGTTGCCCCCAAACTGATGAGCGCCATGTGCCAAGCCGCCCTCGCCGGCAATGTCGCCGAAGCGCGCCGCATCAATGACAAGCTGCAAGGTCTGCACAAGTTCCTGTTCGCCGAGCCGAATCCGATCCCGGCAAAATGGGCACTGCACCGCCTCGGCCTGATGCCAGCCGGCCTGCGCCTGCCGCTGACGCCGCTCACCGATGCCAGCGTTTCCCTCGTCGAACATGCGATGCAACAAGCAGAGGTGCTGTAACCCGTGAATGCCATGATGAAAAAAGCCCTGCTCACCGGTGTCGTCTCCTCGGCACTGCTCTCCGGCTGCGCCAGCAGCGGCCCGGACAGCGCCATCGCCTACAAGTCCGACGCACCGGCAGCCAAACGCTCGCTGGAAGTACCGCCAGACCTGAGCACACCGCAACAGCAAGACCGCTACCCACTGCCGGTGGTCAACAGCAACGGCAGCAGCACCGCTCCCGCCGATGTTGCCCTCAACAACAAGGTTGCGGCCAACGTGGTGGTCAGCGCCGACCAGAAAGCCAAGGCGCAAATCGAACGCGCCGGCAGCCAGCGCTGGATCAGCGTGGAAGGCAAGAGCCCGGCACAAGTCTGGCCACTGCTGAAGGCCTTCTGGCAGGATAACGGCTTCGTGATCCAGACCGAAGAACCGGATGTCGGCCTGATGGAGACCGACTGGGCGGAAAACCGCGCCAAGCTAGGCCGCGACCCGGTGCGCAACCTTCTGGAAAACATCGGCCTGGGTTCGGTACTGTCCACCCCGGAACGTGACCGCTTCCGCATCCGCGTCGAACAGTCCGCCACCGGCACCGACGTGTTCTTCACCCATCGCGGCATGTACGAGATCTACATCAACGAAGCGAAGGATGCCACACGCTGGCAGCCGCGTCCGGCCGACCCGGAGCTGGAAGCGGTATTCCTGTCGCGCTTCCTGGTCCGACTAGGCGTGGATGAAGCCACTATCGCGCAAAATGCCCGCAAGCTGGAGGCCAGCGCCAATCCGGTCGCCAGCAGCAAGGTTCGCAGCGAAGGCGGCGACATCATTCTTGCCGACAGCTTCGAGCGCAGCTGGCGCCGCGTCGGCCTGGCACTGGAACGCCAGGGCCTGGCTATCGTCGACCGCGACCGTTCGATGGGCGTCTACTTCGTCAGCCCGGTACAGGACGAGGCGCTGAAGGCGACCGAGAACAACAGCGGCGGCATCTGGTCCTCGCTGGCCTTCTGGCAGGACAAGGAAAAAGCGTCCGAGCCGATGCGCGAGCAACTGCGCATCGAACTGAAGCCGGCCGATGCGGAGCAGACCCGTATCAGCATCCGCAACAGTCAGGGCACACCGCTGTCGGCCAAGCAGCTGCAGGCGCTGCAGCAGAAACTGCTCAACGAACTGCAGTAAGCCCACCCGGCAAGCAAAAAGCCCGCGATCGCGGGCTTTTTTCATGCTTGCCAGCGGCGCAGCCGCTGGCGACAGACGTAAAAAAACCGGCGCTAGCGCCGGTTTTTCTTGCTAACTCAGAATTACTGAGCAGCGGAAGCAGCTGGAGCGGAAGCGTCAGCAGCGGAAGCGTCAACTGCTGGAGCGGAAGCTTCAACAACTTCAGGAGCGGAAGCTTCTACAGCTGGAGCGGAAGCTTCAACTGGAGCTTCTTCTTTTTTGCCGCAAGCGGACAGAGCAACGGCCAGCAGAGCAGCAACGAGGAGCGACTGTTTCATTTGTAAATACCTTTGAAAGCGAGTGTTGAACAAGACGTTTAAACTACTACTTTCTCAAGCAAGAAAAGTGTGATGAGGAAGTAGTGCAGATTTAATCAGTGCGCGAATTGTAGCATGAAAAAATTTGCTGAAAAGGGGGTAAACAATAATTTATTGCGAATATCAGACACGATTCTGCGGCGATGCAACAACAGAATAATTTAGGGTCAAAACAATATACGCACCAAGTCCGCTACCCGCAACATTGTAGACAATGTCCTTTTTCAGTTTTCGCCGGCTGGCTGCCACCAACCGGTATGGTAACCCTCTAATAATAAAGGCATCATTGACGGTGACAGCTGCTGCGGAGATATACGGCGCCGGTTGGCCAACTGTTGCCACGCCGCGACATCGCCCGCAGGCACCGGCAGCGCCTCTCCGTTGCAGTACAGCATGTCATCAGCGTAAAGAATCAGTGTTTTCAGATCCAGCTCCACCCCTGTTGCCACTACCGCAGCAGCGAACTCGTCTTCGTCCAGCTCCTCTTCCGGCGCCTCGTAGAACACGTGCGGCTTCGGTTCCGTCAGGTAATGACCGAGAAAATCGGTCACCGTGTGGCGATCCCAGCTGATCTGCGACAGGATGCGGCCAACCTGCTCCACCATGCTGTCGTCCAGCCGTGCCGGTTCCTGCGGTGGCCGCAGCTCTGGGTCGGCATATCTGCCATCAATACAAATTCTGTCCTGCAGGTAAACCAAGAATTCGGTCGCCAACTCCTGTGCGGACGGCGCCCTGAAGCCGATCGAGTAAGTCATGCCCGGCTCCAGCGCCACGCCGTAATGGGCGTAGCGCGGCGGCAGGTACAGCATGTCGCCGTGCTCCAGCACGAACTCCTCTTCCATTCGGAAGTCCTTCAGTACCTTGATAGGCGCATCCTCGATGAAGGCTTCGTCCTGCTGCGAGGAGATCTGCCAGTGCTTGCGGCCGCCGACCTGCAGCAGGAACACATCGTAGGAATCGAAATGCGGGCCGACGGTGCCGCCGGGCGGGGCATAGCTGATCATCAGGTCATCCAGCCGGGCATAAGGCATGAAATCGAAACGCCACAGAATGTCGGCAATATGCGGCAGGTGATGGTTGACGTTCTGCACCAGGATGGTCCAGTCGCTTTCCGGCAGGCGGCGCAAGCGGCCGGGGCGGAACGGGCCGCGCTCCAGCGACCACTTGCCCTGCTTGAACTCGATCAGTCGCGACTCGACATCCTCGCTGCGCGACAGCTCGGTCAGCCACGCCAGATCAACCGGCGTCCCGACATCCGTCAGCGCACCGCGGATCAGCAGCGGCTTCTTGTGCCAGTAGTCCTGCAAAAAGGTTTCGGCGGTCATGCCGCCCAACAGATCAATCGCTTTCATGTCAGAATCTCGTTGTGCCATCTGGCAATGGTTTACAATAGGGGATGCCGATTATGACCCTTCGTGCTGGCAGCGCCCGGCTCTGGGTCAAACATCGTTATCATTCTTTATCTTTACGGTACCGCCACATGCAAATCGTCAAAAACTCCGTTGTCACCATCCACTACGAAATGTACGACGCTGACAACAACCTGCTCGACAAGACGGAAGAGCCGATCGCCTACCTGCATGGCGGCTACGATGGCATTTTCCCGATGGTGGAAGAGGCGCTGCACGGCAAGAACGTGGGCGAATCCATCACCGTCACCATGACGCCTGACGATGCGTTTGGCGAACCGGAAGAAGAGCTGGTTCGTGTCGAGCCGCTGGACGTACTGCCGGAAGAAGTCGAAGTCGGCATGATGTTCGAGGCTGACGATCCGGAGACCGGCGACGTGATCCTGTTCCGTGTGACCGACGTTGCCGACGGCAAGGCGGTACTGGACGGCAACCACCCACTGGCCGGCCTGACCATCCGCTTCGTTGCCACCGTGGCCGAAGTACGTCCGGCATCGGCAGAAGAAGTGGCACACGGCCACGCCCACGGCGAGCACGGTCACCACCACTAAGCCGCGGCTGACGTGCACGACAAAACGGGGCTCAGGCCCCGTTTTTCTTTGGCCGCAGCAACTGCAGCGCGGCCAGCAATGTCAGCAGATTGAACAGCACATAGGCCTCGTTCGGCGGCGACCGCCACAATTTCCAACCACTATACAGCAGCAGTACCAGCCCCAGGCTACGCAACAGCGCCGGCGTCCATGCAGCCGGCCAGGCCGGCCACTGCCGTCGCACGCAAAACAGCGCGATGGCCCAGCCCAATGCGGCGCCGACCAGCACATCCAGCGGCCAGTGCACGCCGATGGCGATACGCGACCAGCACACCAGCAGCACCAGACCCATCAGCCCAGCCTGCCAGCACCAGCGCCCCCCCTGCGCCATCACCCCGGCCAGCAGCGCGCTGGCGATGGCATGGCCGGAGGGAAAGGCGCCGTTGGCTGGCAGCACATCCAGCAACTGCACGCTGCCCGCCGGCAACACCAGGAATGGACGCGGCACGGCGAACGCCGCCTTGAGCAGGATGGCACTGCCGATGCCTAGCAGCACCGCCACCACCAGCGACGGCAACAGCGGTGGGCGCCGCTGCGCCAGCAGCAACAAGGCAGCGATCACCAGCGACCACTCGCCGAACATGCTGAGCAAACGCCACAGCAGCGCCGGCAACACCGCGCCGGCGTGGTGCAACTGCAAAAACAGCGCCTGATTGCGGCCACTCAGCAGTAGCAGCAGCGCCAACACTCCGCACGCGGCAACAAAGCCGCGACTCACGCGCGGCAGCCCAGCGTCACGCGGTCATTGCCGGCCAGATCCGGCAGCGTCGCCACCTGCTGCAACCCGGCCGCAGCAAACAGCGCGCGACAGGCCGCACCCTGGTCGTAGCCATGCTCCACCAGCAGCCAGCCGCCGGCGACCAGCCGCGCCGGCGCCTGCGCCGCAATCTCGCGCAGGCAATCCAGGCCGTCGTTGCCGTCGGTCAGCGCCATGCGCGGCTCGAAGCGAACATCGCCCTCATCCAGATGGTGATCCTGCGCGTCGATATACGGCGGATTGCTGACGATGGCATCGAACATCGCATCCGCCGGTAGCGGCGCCAGCCAGCTGCCCAGATGAAAACCGACCGTGGCGCCAAGGTTGGCCGCATTGTGCTGCGCCACCGCCAGCGCTGCCGGAGACAGGTCCACGGCACTGAGCTGCCACAGCGGCGCCTCCAGTGCCAGCGTCACCGCGATGGCGCCACTGCCGGTGCCGAGATCGACCACCCGCGCGCGACGATTGCGGCCAACCTTGTCCAGTGCCGCGTCGACCAGGTGTTCGGTTTCCGGGCGCGGAATCAGCACCGCGGGGCTGACGCGGAACGGACGGCCATAGAACTCGCGCTCGCCGAGCAGGTAGGCCACCGGCTCGCCGGCCAGCCGCCGCTGCGCCAGCGTGGCAAACGCCTGCCACTGCTGCAAGGTCAGCTCGTCGGGGGCGAACGACACCAGCTCGGCGTGACTAAAACCGGTCACTGCCGACAGCAGCAGCCGCGCCTCCAGGCGGGGCAGTTCGAAGTGGCGCAAGGCCTCGTTGATCGTCTTCATCGTCTAGAGCAGAAACAGGCTGGCGAGGCCGAGAAAAATGAAAAAGCCGCCGGAATCGGTACAGGCGGTGATCAGCACGCTGGAGCCGACCGCCGGATCCTTACCGAAACGCTCCATCATGGTCGGGATCAGCACTCCCATCGACGCCGCCAGCATCAGGTTGAGGGTGGTGGCCGCCAGCATCACCAGCCCCAGCGAGAAATTACCGTACAGCAGCCACGCCAGTACGCCCAGCGCCGAGCCCCACACCAGGCCGTTGATCACGCTGACGCCCAGCTCCTTGCGCCACAGACGCTGCGCCTGCCCCGGCTGCAACTGCCCCATCGCCAGCGCCCGCACGATCATGGTAATGGTCTGGTTGCCGGAATTGCCGCCGATGCCGGCAACGATCGGCATCAGCGCCGCCAGCGCCACCAGCCTCTCGATCGAGCCTTCGAAGGCGCCGATCACGCGGCTGGCAACGAAGGCGGTGCACAGGTTGATCGCCAGCCACGCCCAGCGGTTTTTTACCGAGTCGATCACCGGCGCGAACAGGTCTTCCTCTTCCTTCAGACCGGCGAGGTTCAGCGCCTCGGTTTCCGATTCCTCGCGGATCACGTCCACCATCTCGTCGACAGTGAGGCGGCCAACCAGCACACCGTGTTCGTCGACCACCGGCGCGGTCACCAGGTCATAGCGCTCGAACGCCAGCGCGGCATCGGCGGCGTCCTCGTCGGGGTGGAAGCTGACCACCTCGGTCGCCATCACCTCCTCTACCAGCCGCTCCGGATCGCACACCAGCAGGCGGCGTATCGGCAGCACGCCCTTGAGCACACCGTCTTCGTCGACCACGAAAATCTTGTCGGTCTGGCTCGGCAATTCGTCGAAACGGCGCAGGTAGCGCAGCACCACTTCGCAGCTGACGTCCGGGCGGATCTTGACCAGCTCGTAGTCCATCAGCGCGCCGACCTGTCCCTCTTCATAGGATAGTGCCGATTGCAGCTGCTGGCGCTCTTCTTCGTCGAGGCCGCCCATCACCTCGTACACCACCTGCCGCGGCAGATCCGGGGCGAGGTCGGCAAGATCGTCGGCGTCGAGCTGTTCGGCGGCGGCCACCAGCTCGTGCTGCTCCATCGACTCGATCAGCGATTCGCGTACCGCGTCGGACACTTCCAGCAGGATTTCGCCTTCATCCTCGCTGTCGACCAGATCCCACACCAGCAGGCGGTCGTCCAGCGGCAGGGCTTCGAGGATGTAGGCGATATCCGCCGGGTGCAACGATTCGAGCTTGTGCTCCAGCTCGACCAGGTTCTGCTTGTGGACGAGCGATTCCACCAGGTCATGCTTGGGCATGTCCTGGCGATGTACGAGGTCCTCGACCAGTCGCTGGCGCTCGATGAGGCGCTGCACCTGGTTGAGGTTATCCTGCAGACGATCGGTTGGTTGTTTTTTGTCGATAACCGTCATGCACGTCTCCTGCCGCCCGTGGCGGAGTGAGTGCAATCCGGTAACAGGCGGGGTTATTGACTAGCCAAAAAGGTAGTGGTGGTTATGAGATAACTGGGTAAGTCCATGCGTTTCAGCTGCGCGTATCGCAGCGATCACGAAAGAAGCCGAAATTGTAGCATGCGAATGTGACAGCCAGCCACCGCGACGGCCGGCCGTCACCGGCTCAGGGAGCGAGCGCCTGCGACATGCGGCGCTGGATGATGCGGGTCTTGCGGGCCAGACCCTGGGCATTGCGGTGAGTGTCGTAGTAGCGCGGGTTGGGCACCATCGCTGCCAGCTTGGCCGCCTGTCCGCTCGACAGCCGGGCGGCTGAGGTGCGGTAGTAGTGACGCGCGGCGGCCTCGGCGCCGAACACGCCGTCACCCCACTCGATCACGTTGAGGTAGATCTCCAGGATGCGGCGCTTGTCGAGCACCGCCTCCAGCATCACGGTGATGAACGCCTCGTCTATCTTGCGCCACGGCGTCTTCTTGCTGGACAGGAACAGGTTCTTCGCCAGCTGCTGGCTGATGGTGGAGCCGCCGGCGACAATGCGGCCCTGCTTCAGGTTCTTCTCGAAGGCGACCTCGATGCCTTCCCAGTCAAAACCCTCATGGTCGACAAACTTGGCGTCCTCGGCCGCGATCACCGCCCGCTTCAGGTTGCCGGAGATGCGGTCATACGCCACCCAGCGATGGCGCAGTTCGGCATCGGGGTCGTCTTCCTGCAGCCGCGACAGCTGCGCGTCCATGAACGAGCTGCTGGACGGATTGGCATGCCGCCAGTAGACGATATGGCCGAAGATCCACAGGTAGTACAAAAAAAGAGCGGTCAGGACGACCGCTCCGATCTTAAGGAACCAACGCATGACTCAGGCCAGTACCTCGCGCAGCATATTGGTGACCTTGCGCGTGGCCGGCTGAATGCCGCGCCAGATGCGAAACGACTCCGCAGCCTGCTCCACCAGCATGCCGAGGCCGTCGGCCAGCATGCCGGCATTCTCGGACTGCGCGCGGCGCAGGAACGGCGTCAGGCCGCGGCTGTACACCATGTCGTAGGCCAGCGAGCGGCCGCTGAAGATACCGGCCGGGATCGGTGGCAGCTCATTGGACAGGCTGGTCGAGGTGCCGTTGATGACGATGTCGAACTGGCGGCCTTGCAGCGCGTCGTAACCGACCGCCTCGATGCCGCCCAGCGCGCGGAACTGGTAAGCCAGCGATTCCGCCTTGATCACGGTGCGGTTGGCGATGGTCAGCGCCTGTGGCTGCTGCGCCAGCAGCGGCTGCAGCACGCCGCGCACCGCGCCACCGGCGCCCAGCAGCAGCACCCGCTGGCCGGTCACCGGCACGTCGAGGTTATCGACGATGTCGCGCACCAGGCCGGTGCCGTCGGTATTGTCGCCATAGATCCGGCCGTCGCGCAGCGTCAGGGTGTTGACCGCCTCGGCCAGACGCGCCGCTTCGGTCACCTCGTCGGCAAAGCGGAAGGCGTCGCCCTTGAACGGCAGCGTCACGTTGAGGCCCTTGCCGCCATTGGCGAAGAAGGCCTGCACCACCGGCACGAACTGGCCGAGCTCGGCAAACAGTTTTTCGTAATTCATGTCCTGCCCGGTGGCCTGGGCGAATTCGGCATGAATGAACGGCGACTGGCTGTGCGATATGGGATTGCCGATCACGGCGTAACGATCAGTCATGATTTACATCTCTTCAGAATAGGAATAAGGCAAAGCCGGTGGCAGCCGCTCGACCAAAAACACACTTTGCCTTGTCAGGCCGGAAACTGCAAGCCGTGGCTCAACCCTGAATCCACGGCAGGCCGTGCGCCTTCCAGCCATTGACGCGGCCGCGATGCTGCTCGGCATCGCGATCGCCCTCGAAACCTTCCAGAATATTGTAAACCTCGGCATAACCTGCCTCTGCGGCCAACCTTGCCGCCTCGTCCGAGCGCGCGCCGGAGCGACAGATGAACAGCACGGTCTTGTCCGTGCCGACCTGCTGCTGCAGCTGGCTGACAAAGGCGGCGTTCGGCACCATGCCGGGGTAGGCACGCAGCTCGACGCGCACCGCCTCCGGAATCACGCCGACAAACTGCCATTCCGCCGCGCTGCGCACATCGACGATCACCGCCTGCGGCAGCGACTGGCGCACCGCCCACGCCTCCGACGGCGTCAGTGCGCCGCTGTAGGTCAGCCCCAGTTCACTGCCGCGCGACTGTGCTGTTGCCAAAATGGTTTCTACTGTCATGGGGAGGCTCCTGTGTAACGCGCTAATAATGGTCAGACCCTTACAGTAATGCAGTGTTCAACGACTGTCATCACGCGGCCGGCACCGCAAGCGCGGTCCAAAAGCGGGCATTGGCACCATCAGGCACCAGCTTGGTGCGATTTGCACAATAATGGCACCACTGTCGTGCAACAGTGCCGCGGCAGGTGCCGGCAAATGTGGCAAAATGGGCTTTCCCACGCCCGCATACAGCTGGCACGCTTCATGCTTTTACCCCGGTACATAAATTTGTGCCATCCAGATTGATGCACTTAGCTAGCTCATTTAGGAGATCACCATGGCGGTTGCAGACGTAGTCAAGCTCATCACCGAAAACGACGTAAAATTTGTCGACCTGCGCTTTACCGACACAATGGGTAAAGAACAACACGTGACCATTCCTGCTCACGTGCTGCTGGACGATGCCGACGCATGGTTCGAGAACGGCCACGCGTTCGACGGCTCCTCCATCGCCGGCTGGAAAGGCATTCAGGCCTCCGACATGCTGCTGATGGCTGACCCTGCCACTGCCAAGATCGATCCGTTCTTCGACGAACCGACCGTCTTCATGTCCTGCGACGTGATCGACCCGGCCGACGGCAAAGGTTACGACCGCTGCCCGCGTTCGGTTGCCAAGCGCGCCGAAGCCTACCTGAAGGCCTCCGGCATTGGTGACACCGCCTACTTCGGTCCGGAACCGGAATTCTTCATTTTCGACAGCATCACCTGGGGCACCGACATGTCCGGCTGCTTCGTGAAGATCAAGGCCGAAGAAGCTGCCTGGGCTTCCGCTGAAGAATTCGAAGGCGGCAACACCGGTCACCGTCCGGGCGTGAAGGGCGGCTACTTCCCGGTACCGCCGGTTGACTCCTCGCAAGACATCCGCTCGGCCATGGTGCTGCTGCTGGAAGAGCTGGGCGTACCGGTAGAAGTTCACCACCACGAAGTGGCCACCGCCGGCCAGAACGAAATCGGCACCAAGTTCAGCACCCTGACCCAGCGTGCCGACTGGACCCAGATCCTGAAGTACGTGGTACACAACGTAGCTCACAGCTACGGCAAGACCGCGACCTTCATGCCGAAACCGATCGTTGGCGACAACGGTTCCGGCATGCACGTGCACCAGTCGATCTGGAAAGACGGCAAGAACCTGTTCGCCGGTGACGGCTACGCCGGTCTGTCCGATCTCGCCCTGTACTACATCGGCGGCATCATCAAGCACGCCAAGGCGCTGAACGCGATCACCAACCCGGGCACCAACTCCTACAAGCGTCTGGTTCCGCACTACGAAGCACCGGTGAAACTGGCCTACTCCGCCAAGAACCGTTCCGCCTCGATCCGTATCCCGCACGTGGCCAGCCCGAAAGGCCGCCGCATCGAGGCGCGCTTCCCGGATCCGCTGGCCAACCCGTACCTGTGCTTCGCCGCGCTGATGATGGCCGGCCTGGACGGTATCCAGAACAAGATCCACCCGGGCGATGCCGCCGACAAGAACCTGTACGACCTGCCGCCGGAAGAAGACAAGCTGATCCCGACCGTGTGCGCGTCGCTGGACGAAGCGCTGGCTGCTCTGGACGCCGATCGCGAGTTCCTGACTCGTGGCGGTGTGTTCTCCAACGAGTGGATCGACGCCTACATCGATTTGAAGATGAAGGAAGTGAACCTGACGCGCATGACTACCCACCCGGTAGAATTCGCGATGTACTACTCGCTGTAAGCTGACGCGCGTTCCGGCACCGTCCGGAACCGTCGCACCGACCCGCAGTGCCATCGGCGCTGCGGGTTTTTCATTGTGCGGCCACGGCCTGCGGCCAACGTTGGCCGCAATCCTTGACCGCCAACTGCGCCCGTCGCCGGCGACAATTTAATGCGCCGGCGCGCTGACGCGACGCGCAACTTTCACTATCATCGGCGCTGGTCCGTTCTTCCCTGGTAATGCCATGCTGCGCCCGCTTCTCGCTTCCCTGCTGCTGTGCAGCGCTGCCACGACGGCCAGCGCCGCCACCATCTACAAACACGTCGACAAGGATGGCCACGTCACCTTCACCAACGTGCCGATGCGCGGCGCGCGCGCGGTGCTGGTCACTCCTGCCGCCGACGAAGCGCCACCGGCGCCGCCCCGCGCCAGCAGCCCGCGTCCGGCCAGTGCCGCCGCCCCGGCGCACATTCCATCGGTGGACAGCGGCACCCAGCGCCAGCGCGACGCAGGCCGCCGCCGCATCCTGCAGACCGAGCTCGACAACGAGCAGCGCGCGCTGGGCGAGGCGCGGCAAAGCCTGCAGGACGCCGGCAAAAAAGCCGGCGCCACGCCTGCCCAACTTCAGCGCCTGCGCGATGCGGTCACCGACCGCGAGCGCAATATCGCGGCACTGAAGCAGGAGCTGGGCAACGCCGGCGACGGCAACTAGCACCAAAGCGACACGAACGCACCAAAACAGGGCAAACTATTCTGCATTGCGGTCGCCAGAGCGCGCCCATCCGGGCTTGTTTCTTGCTAAAGCCAGTACAAGCAATGTGGAATGCCCACCATGACCTACCAAAACTATCCCCAGCAGTACGCCGGTCTGGAATTGCTGGAAACGCCGGTGATGATCGTCGAGCGCAACGGCCAGCTGCTGTTCGCCAACCCGGCCTGCGAAAGCCTGCTCAAGGTTGGCCGCAAGGAGCTGCAAAAGCACTCGCTGTACGCGCTATTCCATGACGCGCGCGCGCTGAAGAACGCGGTGCAGATGGCGCTGGATCATGCCGGCAGCTATATCGAGCACGATCTGGAGCTGATGCCGGAAGGCGACATCCCGTTGCACATCGGCCTTACCGTCACCCCGATCGACAGCCCGCCACGGCTGGCACTGGTCGAGCTGCGCCCGATCGACCAGCAGCTGCGCATCGCCAACGAGGAACGGCTGCTGCTGCAGCAACAGGCCAATCGCGAGCTGATCCGCAACCTGGCGCACGAAATCAAGAACCCGCTCGGCGGCATCCGCGGCGCGGCGCAGCTGCTGGAACACGAGATCGCCGACCGCCCCGAGCTGCTGGAGTACACCGGCGTGATCCGCGAGGAGGCGCTGCGGCTGCAGCACCTGGTCGACCGCCTGCTGGCGCCGCACCGCCGCCACATCGCCAGCGACGTCAACATCCACGAAGTACTGGAACGGGTACGCAGCATCCTGCTGGCCGAGTACCCGCAGGGGCTGACGGTACGCCGCGACTACGACGTCAGCCTGCCGATGCTGGCCGCCGACAAGGAGCAGCTGATCCAGGTGGTGCTCAATATCGCCAAGAACGCGGTGCAGGCGATGAAGGGCAGCGGCGAGATCATCCTGCGCACCCGCGTCGCGCGCCAGGTCACCCTCGCCCGCAAGCGCCACAACCTGGCACTGAAATTGCAAGTCATCGACAACGGCCCCGGCATTCCCGACGACATCCGCGACCACGTGTTCTACCCGCTGGTCACCGGCCGCGCCGAGGGCACCGGCCTAGGCCTGACGCTGGCGCAGACTTTCGTACACCAGCACGGCGGCACCATCGAATTCGAATCCCGTCCGGGCAACACCTGCTTTACGGTACTGATGCCATTCGGCCCGGACCAATAAAACTACTTCAAGGCGAACAAGCATGATGCAAGCGGTCTGGATCATTGACGACGACAAGGCGATTCGCTGGGTACTGGAAAAGTCGCTGGCGCGCAGCGGTATCGCCTACCAGAGCTTCTCCAGCGCGGACGACGCGCTCAACGCGCTGTACGACGCCACCCCCAGCGTGATCATCAGCGACATTCGCATGCCGGGCACCGACGGCCTGAAATTCCTCGGCAAGGTGAAGCAGGAGCATCCGGCGTTGCCGGTGATCATCATGACCGCGCACTCCGATCTCGACTCGGCGGTGGCGGCATTCCAGGGCGGCGCCTTCGAATACCTGCCCAAGCCCTTCGACGTCGACCAGGCGGTGGCGCTGATCGAGCGCGCGCTGGCGGAAAGCCGCAGCAGCGAGGCGGCCAGCGAGGACGCCGAGGCGATGCCGGCGCTGCTGGGCCAGGCGCCGGCGATGCAGGACGTGTTCCGTGCCATCGGCCGCTTGTCGCAATCCAGCGTCACGGTGCTGATCACCGGTGAATCCGGCACCGGCAAGGAACGCGTCGCCGAGGCGCTGCACCGCCACTCGGTGCGCTCGGCCAAGCCGTTCATCGCGCTCAATACCGCGGCGATTCCGAAGGACCTGCTGGAGTCGGAACTGTTCGGCCACGAGAAAGGCGCCTTCACCGGCGCGCTGGGCACCCGCCGCGGCCGTTTCGAAGAAGCGGAAGGCGGCACCCTGTTCCTGGACGAGATCGGCGACATGCCGACCGAGCTGCAGACACGGCTCTTGCGCGTGCTGTCCGACGGCCACTTCTACCGCGTCGGCGGCCACACCCCGATCAAGGCCAATGTGCGCGTGATCGCCGCCACCCACCAGCACCTGGAAGAGCGCGTCAAGCTCGGCCAGTTCCGCGAAGACCTGTTCCACCGCCTCAACGTGATCCGCCTGCGCCTGCCGCCGCTACGCGAGCGCAGCGAGGACATCCCGCTGCTGGTGCGCCACTTCCTGGCGCGCAGTGCGGCCAACCTTGGCGTGGAGCCGAAGCGGCTCTCCGAAGCGGCGATGGCGCTGGTGCAGCACTACGCCTTCCCCGGCAACGTGCGCCAGCTGGAAAACCTGTGCCAGTGGATCACGGTGATGGCACCGGGACAGTCGGTGGAGATGCAGGACCTGCCGCCGGAATTCCGCCCCGAACTGATCGCCGGCAGCGGCGGCGCCATCGAGCTGCCGCTCGCCGCCGACGGCAGCGGCGTACTGCCGCAGCTGGCCGGCGACTGGACCATGCTGCTGGCGCGCGAGGTGGCGCAAAGGTTGGCGGCCGGCGAATCCGGCATCATCGACGACCTCACCGCCCGCTTCGAAAGCACCTGCATCAAGAGCGGCCTCGCCCACACCGGCGGGCGCAAGGTGGAAGCGGCCAACCTGCTGGGCTGGGGTCGCAACACGCTGACGCGCAAGATCCAGGAACTGGGGCTGGAACACGGCGAATGATCATCCGTGAATGGCTGGCCGGCGAAACAGCGGACCCGGCACAACTGGCTGGGCTGCTGCTAAGTTGCGTGCAGGACGGCGCTTCCATCGGCTTTCTTTCGTCGCTCCATCACACCGAAGCCGAGGATTACTGGCAGGCCCTTGCGGCCAACCTTGGGGTGGAATTGCGCTGCTGGCTGGCCATCAGCGAGGGACGCATCATCGGTAGCGTACAGCTTGCGTCCTGTGGCAAGGCCAATGGCCGCCACCGTGCCGAAATCCAGAAGCTGATGGTGCACCCGGACGCTCGCGGCCAGGGAGTGGCAGCGAAACTGATGCAGCAGGCGGAGGCGGCCGCCCGAGCCGATGGCCGGCTGCTGCTGGTACTGGATACCGATGCCGGCTCGCTGGCGGCACGACTCTACCCGCGCTGGGGTTGGCAGCACGCCGGCGACATCCCCGGCTATGCCGCAAGCCCGGATGGCCACCTGCACGCCACCCGCTATTTCTACAAGCAATTGACCAGCTGACACGCCATCAGCAAAAACAATGCGGCCAACCTCAAGGTTGGCCGCATTGTCATCCAGCGTGCGCCGTCGGCTTAATGGAACATCAGCAGCGGCACGTGGCAGTGCTTCATCAGCGTACGGGTGGTGGAGCCGAACAGACGCTCCTTCCAGCTGTTGTGACCGAAGGCACCCATCACCAGCAGCGCGGCACCCTGGCTGTCGGCGGCGGCGATCAGGGTCTGCGACGTGGAGCCGCGCGCGGTCAGTGCCACCGGCTCCGCCGGCAGGCCGTGGCCGGCGAGATAGGCGGCGCCTTCGCAGGCCAGACGCTCGGCTTCCTGCGGATCGGTGTGGTTGGCGATCACCTTGCGCGGCAGGTCATGCGCGAGGCCGAGGAACACGAACTGCTGCAGCGCACGGGCGGCACACGGGCTGCCGTCGTAGGCCAGCACCACGCAACGCGGGTGTGCGGGGACCACGGTATCGGCCGAGAACAGCAGCATCGGCCGCGCCGGGTTTAGCAGGTAGTTTTCCAGCCAGCGGCTGTCGTGCGGCCGCTCGCTCTCGCCGAGGTGACTGTCGGTGGACACCACCAGCAGGTCGTGCAGCGGCGCGTGCCTGACCAGCTCGTCTTCCGGGTGGCCGTCCTCGGCCAGCACGCTGGCCAGTGCCACATCCAGTTCGCCGGCCTGCGCGCGCATGTTGTCGAGCAGGGTGCGGGCGTTGTCCAGCCAGCGCTGCTCCATGCTGGCGTCGCGCGCCACGCGATAGGCGAACGCCCCAGGCGGCATCGCCTCGCCTTCCAGCAGCGGGGCGCCGTCGATCAGCGCCAGCGCCGTCAGCGCGCACTGGTGCTGTTTGGCCAGCTGCAGCGCATAGTCTCGCGCCAGCAGCGCGCTGTCGCCGCTGTCCAGCACCAACAGAATTTTCTTCATCATCACCGCATTCCTCTTATTCGATACGCCGGCCACGGCTGGCGTTAACATGCCATCAGCAAACAGCATGCCCAAGCGGGCAGATCATCGCACCGACGCCGCTTGCTGCGGAAAGTTTTGCGGCAATCTTTGCGATCCATCAAAACATGTCCCAGCATGGAAACCATGCACCGGCTGCGCCACTCTACACTGCGTGCAGTTCACTCAAGGATAGCCTGCCCATGAAGCCTGCAACACCCGCCCCGCACTGGCACGCAGAAGACACCGCCCAGGTGATGCAGCACTGGCAAAGCAGCGACGACGGCCTCAGCCAGCACGTCGCGGCGGAACGGCTGCAACGCTACGGCCGCAACAGCCTGCCGCAGCCGGCGGCAAAGAGCCCGTGGCTGCGCTTTGTGCTGCAATTCCACAACCTGCTGATCTACGTGCTGCTCGCCGCCGCGCTGGGCACCCTGCTGCTGGCCGACTACGTCGACAGCGCGGTGATCTTCGGCGTGGTGCTGATCAATGCCGTGATCGGCACCATCCAGGAAGGGCGCGCCGAAAGCGCGCTGGCGGCGATCCGCAACATGCTGGCGCTGCAGGCGACGGTTATCCGCGACGGCGAGCGCCACGATGTCGACGCCAGCACGCTGGTGCCCGGCGACATCGTGCTACTGCAAAGCGGCGACAAGGTGCCGGCCGACCTGCGCCTGCTCGACGGCCGCTCGCTGCGCCTCGACGAGGCGGCGCTGACCGGCGAATCGCTGCCGGTGAGCAAGGATTTTGCCGCGCTGCCGGCGGCGACACCGCTGGCCGAACGCCGCAACATGGCCTACGCCGGCACCCTGGTCAGCTTCGGCCAGGCGCGCGGGCTGGTGATCGCCACCGGCCGCGACACCGAGCTGGGCCGCATCAATGCGATGCTCGACCAGGTCGGCGACAACGTCACGCCGCTGATGCGGCAGCTGGACCAGTTCGCGCGCTGGCTGACCGGTGCCACGCTGCTGGTGGCCAGCGTCACCCTGCTGCTGGGCGTGTACTGGCGCGGCCACAGCTGGCCGGACATGTTCATGGCCGGCGTCGGGCTGGCGGTGGCGGCGATTCCGGAAGGCCTGCCCGCCATCGTTACCATCACGCTGGCGATCGGCGTCGAGCGCATGGCGCGCCAGCGCGCCATCATGCGCAAGCTGCCGGCGGTGGAGACGCTGGGCGCGGTGACGGTGATCTGCTCCGACAAGACCGGCACCCTGACCTGCAACGAGATGACCGCCGGCCGCATCGTCACCCGCGACCGCCAGCTGCGCGTCAGCGGCGTCGGCTACGCGCCGGAAGGCGGCCTGTTCCACGGCGACACGCCGCTGCACTACGGCCAGCACGCCCCGCTCGACGCGCTGCTGCGCGCCGCGGCGCTGTGTAACGACGCCAGCCTGCAGCACGTCGCCGGCCAGTGGCAGCTCAGCGGCGACCCGACCGAGGGCGCGCTGCTGACGCTGGCGCACAAGGCGCAGCTGCCGCTGGCCAGCCTGCAGCACAGCCTGCCGCGGCAGGACGCGATCCCGTTCGAATCGGAACACCGCTTCATGGCCACCCTGCACCACGACCACGACGGCCACCGCCTGATCCTGCTCAAGGGCGCGCCGGAGGTGCTGCTGGCGCGCGCCAGCCACCAGCAGCAGGAGCACGGCCACACCGACCTCGAACTGGCGTTCTGGCAACAGCAGGCGCAAGCCTTGGCCGGCAACGGCTACCGCGTACTGGCCATCGCCGAACGCCACCAGGCGCACTGCAGCAGCGAGCTGGACTTTACCGACACCGAGGACCAGCTGCTGCTGCTCGGCCTGGTCGGCATGATCGACCCGCCGCGCGAGGAAGCGGCGCGCGCGGTGGCGCTGTGCCAGAGCGCCGGCATCCGCATCAAGATGATCACCGGCGACCACGCCGGCACCGCCGCCGCCATCGGCGGCCGCCTCGGCATCGGCGACGGGCTGCGCGCGCTGAGCGGCAGCGATATCGATATGCTGGACGACGCGGCACTGGCGCTGGCAGTGCGCGACATCGACGTGTTCGCCCGCGCCAGCCCGGAACACAAGCTGCGCCTGATCGCCGCGCTGAAACACAACGGCGAGGTGGTGGCAATGACCGGCGACGGCGTCAACGACGCGCCGGCGCTGAAACAGGCCGACGTCGGCGTCGCCATGGGCGGCAAGGGTACCGAGGCGGCCAAGGAGGCGGCGGAGATGGTGATCACCGACGACAATTTCGCCACCCTGGCGCTGGCGGTGCGCGAGGGCCGCACCGTGTACGACAACCTGAAGAAGGCGATCCTGTTCATCCTGCCCACCAACGTCGGCCAGGCGGCCATCATCATCGCCGCCATCCTGTTCGGCGTGGCGCTGCCGATCAGCCCGGTGCAGATCCTGTGGGTGAACATGGTGTCGGCGGTGACGTTGGCGCTGGCCTTCGCCTTCGAGCCGACCGAGCACGGCGTGATGCGGCGCCCACCGCGGCCACCGCAGGCCGGGCTGATCGACGCGCTGTTCGTGTGGCGGCTGGCCTTCGTCGGCGCGCTGATGGTGGCGCTGCCGTTCGCGCTGTACCTGTGGGCGCTGGACGGCGGCCACTCGCAGGCGCTGGCCAGCACGCTGGCGGTGAATAGCATGGTGGCGATCGAGATCGCCTACCTGTTCAACAGTCGCCACCAGCACACCAGCGCGCTGACGCTGCGCGTGCTGGGTGGCAACCGCATCGCGCTGTGGTGCGTGGCCATCCTGATCGTGCTGCAGCTGGCGTTCAGCTACCTGCCGTGGCTGCACACCCTGTTCGGCACCGCGTCGCCTTCGCTCACGCACTGGGGGCTGATCGCGGCCAGCGGCGTGCTCGCCTTCCTGCTGATCGAGGTAGAAAAGGCGCTACTGCGGCGTTAACTAGCTAACGCCTTGCGGCCAACCTTGCGCGACTGGCGCAAGGTTGGCCGCAAGCATGCCAGTCATGTCAATCCAGCACGCTCAGCCCCGGCAGCGTGGCGAAGCTCTGCTCGCGCACCGTGGCGAGGAAGTCGTGCATATAGGCCAGGCTGGCGTCGTCGCTGCGCAGCGCGGCGTACAGCTCGCTGTGCAGGCCGGCCTCGCCGATGCGTGCGGCGCTGACGTAGCCGCGCTCCAGATACGGCTTCACCGCCCAGAACGGCAGCGCCGCCACGCCGCGGCGGCTGGCCACCAGCTGGATGATGGCGATGGTCAGCTCCGAGGTGCGCCGCGCCGGGTTGATGCCGGCCGGCTTCAGCACCTTGCGCACCAGGTCCAGCATCGCGTCCGGCACCGGGTAGCTGATCAGCGTCTCGGCGGCAAAATCTTCGGCGTGCCACACCTTCTGCACCGCCAGCGGGTGATCGTGGGCTGCGATGGCCACCATCTCGTAGCCGAACAGCGGCTGGTGCACCACACCGGGATGCGCCTCCGCCTCCGACACGATGGCCAGATCGGCACGCCCGGTCAGCAGCAGGCCCACCGGATCGGTATGGAAGCCGGACACGATGTCCAGCTCCACCGCCGGCCAGTGCTGGCGGAAGCTGTCCATCGCCGGCATCAGCCAGTCGAAGCAGGTATGGCACTCCACCGCGATGCGCAGCTCGCCGGCCTCGCCCTCGCGCAGCCGCGCCAGATCGCGCTCGGCAGCGCTGATGCGGGCGTGCACCTCGCGCGCCAGCAGCAGCAGGCGCTCGCCGGCCGGCGTCAGCCGCAGCGGCTGCGTCTTGCGCTCGAACAGGCTGAGGCCATAGTGCTCCTCCAGCGCCTTGATCTGGTGCGACAGCGCCGATTGCGTCAGGAACACCCGTTTCGCCGCCTGCGACACGCTGCCGGTGTCGGCCAGCGCCAGCAGTGTCTTCAGGTGGCGTAGTTCCAGCAGGCTCTGGTTCATGAATCAGCCTCATGTGAAGTAGCAAAAGAATGAATTTGTCTCATACCAATGATTATCGCATGATCGATGCACAAATTTCATACAGAAAGACACCAACATGAGCACTATTCATCTTGCCGGTTTCCCCCGCATCGGCGCCAAGCGCGAACTGAAATTCCTGGTCGAGAAGTTCTGGAAAAACGAAATCGACGACGCCGCGCTGCAGGTCGGCGCGCGCGAACTGCGCCAGAAGCACTGGCTGCTGCAAAAAGGCGCCGGCCTCGACATCAGCCCGGTTGGCGACTTCTCGCTGTACGACCACGTGCTCGACGCGCAGGTGCTGGTCGGCGCCATCCCTCGCCGCTTCGGCTTCGACGCGGCCCAGCTGTCCAGCGCCGAGTATTTCCAGCTGGCACGCGGCAACAGCAGCCAGCACGCCATCGAGATGACCAAGTGGTTCGACAGCAACTACCACTACCTGGTCCCGGAGTGGCACGCCGACACCGCCTTTGCGGCCAACCCGGCACCGCTGCTGGCGCAGATCGCCGAGGCGCAGGCGCTGGGCATCAAGGCCAAGCCGGTGCTGATCGGGCCGCTGACCCTGCTGTGGCTGGGCAAGTGCAAGGGCGCCGCCTTCGACCGGCTGACGCTGCTGCCGGCGCTGCTGCAAACCTATCAGGACCTGCTCGCGGCCCTCAATGCCGCAAAAGTAGACTGGGTTCAGCTGGACGAGCCTATCCTGGCGCTGGACCTGCCGGCCGAGTGGCTGGCGGCGTTCGCCCCTGCCTACGCCGAGCTGGCCGCCAGCCCGCTGCAGCTGCTGCTGGCCACCTACTTCGGCGACGTCTCCGCCCACGCGGAATGGCTGAAGGCGCTGCCGGTGGCCGGCCTGCACCTGGACCTGGTGCGCGCGCCGCAGCAGCTGGCGGCGTTCAGCCAAGGTTGGCCGCAAGACAAGGTACTGTCCGCCGGTGTCATCGACGGCCGTAATATCTGGCGCGCCGATCTGGACGCCGTGCTGCAGCAGGCCGAGGCCTTGCACGCGCAGCTAGGCGAGCGGCTGTGGCTGGCGCCGAGCTGCTCGCTGCTGCACAGCCCGTTCGATCTGGCGCAGGAAAGCCAGCTCGACGTCGACCTGAAGAGCTGGCTGGCGTTCGCGGTGCAGAAACTGAACGAACTGAAGCTGCTCAAGCGCGGCCTGCAGCAGGGGCGTGCCAGCATCGAGAACGAGCTGGCGGCCAGCAACTACGCCCGCGAGCAGCGTCGCAGCAGCCCGCGCATCCACCGCGCCGAGGTGGCGCAAAGGTTGGCCGCATTGCCAGAAGGCAGCGACCGCCGCGCCAGCCCGTTCGCGCAGCGCGCACCGTTGCAGCACGCCTGGCTGAAACTGCCGCTGCTGCCGACCACCACCATCGGCTCCTTCCCGCAGACCAGCGAGATCCGCGCCGCGCGCGCCGCGTTCAAGCGTGGCGAACTCGATGCCGCCAACTATGAGGCGGCGATGAAGGCCGAGATCGAGCTGGTGATCCGCAAGCAGGAGCAGCTCGACATCGACGTTCTGGTGCACGGCGAGGCGGAGCGCAACGACATGGTGGAATACTTCGGCGAGCAGCTGGCCGGCTTCGCCTTCACCGAGTACGGCT
Organism: Vogesella indigofera; assembly: GCF_028548395.1. Taxonomy (NCBI): domain Bacteria; kingdom Pseudomonadati; phylum Pseudomonadota; class Betaproteobacteria; order Neisseriales; family Chromobacteriaceae; genus Vogesella; species Vogesella indigofera. The sequence goes on from NZ_JAQQLA010000012.1 coordinate 175,140, forward strand.
GGGTGCAGAGCTACGGCAGCCGCTGCGTGAAGCCGCCCGTCATCTACGGCGACGTGGCGCGGCCAACGCCGATGACGGTGCGCTGGGCGGTGTACGCGCAGAGCCTGTCGCCACGCCCGGTGAAGGGCATGCTCACCGGCCCGGTCACCATCCTGCAGTGGAGCTTCGTGCGCAACGACCTGCCGCGCAGCGCGGTGTGCCGCCAGATCGCGCTGGCGATCAACGACGAGGTGCTGGACCTGGAAAACGCCGGCATCAAGGTGATCCAGATCGACGAGCCGGCGGTGCGCGAGGGTCTGCCGCTCAAGCGCGGCGACTGGGATGCGTATCTAGCCTGGGCCGGCGAGGCGTTCCGCCTGTCCTGCGCCGGCGTCGACGACAGCACCCAGATCCACACCCACATGTGCTACTCGGAATTCGGCGACATCCTGCCGGCGATCGCCGCGCTCGACGCCGACGTGATCACCATCGAGACCTCGCGCTCGGACATGGAATTGCTGCGCGACTTCGGCAGCTTCCAGTACCCGAACGAGATCGGCCCCGGCGTGTACGACATCCACAGCCCGCGCCTCCCCACCGAGGCGGAGCTGGACAAGCTGCTGACCAAGGCGCTGCAGGTGATCCCGGCCGAACGGCTGTGGGTGAACCCGGACTGCGGCCTGAAAACACGCGGCTGGCCGGAAACCGAGGCCGCGTTGCAGGCGATGGTGAACGTCACCAAGCGCCTGCGCGCCAGGCTGGGTGCCACGCAGACCGCCTGACTGGTGTCAGGGCAATAACGGCGGCCACGTCGGACGGCGCAGGTCCGGCAGACCGTCGGCAAAGGCCAGCGGCCGCTCGCCCTGCAGCAGCGGCCGCAAATACGCTTCAAACGCCGGCGTCACCGACAGGCCGTCGGCGGCGATATAGTCCGCCGGCAGCGCGCGCTCGCGGTTGGCGACCGCCGCCAGCGGCAGCGGCTGCACTTGCCAGTCGATGCCGGCAGCGCCCTGCTGCCGCTGCAGCGCGAGCATCACCCCGCCCTGCCCGGCCAGCGCCGTCGCCACCGCCTGTTGCCCCAAGCGATAAGCCTGCTGCGCATCGACCGCCGACACCAGATGCCGCGCCGCACGCTGCAGGCAGTCCACCAGTGCCACGTGCGCCTTCACCCCCAGTTGCTGTTGTAACCGTTGCGCCAGCCACATGCCGGCACCGCCGAGGTGCTCGTGGCCGTACACCGCATCGGCGTGCAGCTGCGCCACGAAACGGCCGTCGGCGTGGCGTAGCCCTTCCGACACCGCGATCACGCAGCAGCCGCTGGCCGCCAGCCGTTGCCGTACCGCCGCCAGCAGCCGCGCCTCGTCAAACGCCACCTCCGGCAGCAACAGCAGCGGCGGCGCCTCGCCCGGCAAGGCCGCCAGCGCGCAGGCCGCGGTCAGCCAGCCGACGTGGCGGCCCATGGTCTCCATGATGAACACCCGCTGCTGCGCCATGCTCAGCACATCCAGCGTCACCTCGCGTAGGCTGCTGGCCAGATACTTCGCCGCCGACGGGAAGCCGGGGCTGAAATCGGTGCCCTCCAGATCGTTGTCGATGGTCTTGGGGATGCCGACCACCTGCAGCGACAGCGCGAAACGCTCGCCCAGCTGTTGCAGCAGTCGCGCCGTCTCCATCGAGCCGTTGCCGCCGTTGAGCAGCAGATGGCCGATGTCGAAGCGGCGCAGCACCTCGGCCAGCTGTTGCCAGCCGGCGGCATCGTCATCGAACGGCGCCAGGATGTCGCGGCTGCTGCCGAACGCGGCGCCCGGCAGGCTGCCGAGCGCCGCGATGTCGGCGGCGCTGGCGGCATCCAGATCCAGCAAGCGCCCGGCACGCAGGCCGGCAAGACCGTCGGCGGCGGCGCACACCGCCACGCCGTGCGCACGGGCGGCCTCGATCACGCCCTGGGCGGAGCTGTTGAGCACGGCGGTGGGGCCGCCGGACTGCAGGTAGAGCAGACGGGACATGATGCTTCTCGTGGTGGCTATAGCTGAATTGTAGCCAGCCCTGTCGCCGCCGGTAGCACGAAGCCGCCGCTGTACAAGGTTGGCCGCAACAAAAAGGCCGCAAGCCCGGACGGGATTGCGGCCAACCTTGCAGCGCCGAATGCGGCTCAGATGTCGGCTTCGACCTCGTTGCCCTTGGCTTCCATCCAGCTGCGGCGGCTGGAGGCCTCGCCCTTGCCCATCAGCATCACGAACATGTCGCGCGTTTCGGCAAAGGCGCCGGCGCGCACCCGCACCCGCGACAGGCGACGGGTATCCGGGTTCATGGTGGTGTCCTTCAGCTGTTCCGGGTTCATCTCACCCAGACCCTTGAAGCGCGAGATGCTCCACGCGTTTTCCTTCACCCCCTCGCTGCGCAGGCGGTCGAGGATGGCGGTCATCTCGCCTTCGTCCAGCGCGTACAGCTTGCGCGGTGGACGGTTCTTGCCCTGGCCGGGCACGTCGACGCGGAACAGCGGCGGCTGCGCGATGTAGATGTTGCCGTTGTCGATCAGGCGCGGGAAGTGGCGGAAGAACAGCGTCAGCAACAGCACCTGGATGTGCGAGCCGTCGACGTCGGCGTCGGACAGGATGGCGATCTTGCCGTAGCGCAGGCCGGACAGGTCCGGGGTATCGTCGACGCCGTGCGGATCGACGCCGATGGCCACCGCCATGTCGTGGATCTCGGCGTTGGAGAACAGCTGGTCGCGGTCGGTCTCCCAGCTGTTGAGCACCTTGCCGCGCAGCGGCAGGATGGCCTGGTATTCTTTGTCGCGCGCCAGCTTGGCCGAGCCGCCGGCGGAGTCGCCCTCCACCAGGAACAGCTCGTTGCGCTCGATGTCCTCGCTCTCGCAGTCGGTGAGCTTGCCTGGCAGCACCGCCACGCCGGAGCCTTTCTTCTTTTCCACCTTCTTCACCGACTTCAGGCGGCTCTGCGCTTGGCGGATGGCCAGCTCGGCGATCTTCTTGCCGGCTTCCACGTGCTGGTTCAGCCACAGTTCCACCGGGTCGCGCGCAAGGCCGGAGATCAGCTTCAGCGCGTCGCGGCTGGTGAGCTTGTCCTTGGTCTGGCCTTGGAACTGCGGGTCCAGCACCCGGGCGGACAGCACGAAGCGCACGCGGCTCCACACGTCCTCGGCCATGATTTTCACGCCGCGCGGCAGCAGGTTGTGGTGGTCGATGAAGCTCTTCACCGCCTCGAACACGCCGGCACGCAGGCCGGCCTCGTGGGTGCCGCCGGACGGGGTCGGGATCAAGTTGACGTAGCTTTCGCCGCTGGCGCCGTCCTCGAACCAGGCCATCGCCCACTGCACACCCTCGCCACGGGCGAACTGCTCGTGGTCGTCACCGATGAAGGCCTCGCTGGCGAACAGCGGCGCCACCGGCTCGTCGCCGTTGCACAGCTCGGCGAGGTAGCTTTTCAGGCCTTCCGGGTATTGCCACACCTTGACCTCGTCGCCACCCGGGCGCTCCACCGTCAGCGTCACCGCCACGCCGGGCAGCAGCACCGCCTTGGCGCGCAGCAGGCGCTCCAGCTCCGCCAGCGAGTAGCGCGGGCTCTCGAAATACTTGCCGTCCGGCCACACCCGCACGCGGGTGCCGCTGGTGCGCGGGCCGCAGTCGCCGACGCGTGCCAGCGGCTCGATCACGTCGCCACCGGCGAACACCAGGCGGTGCACGCCGCCCTCGCGCTTGACCTCGACTTCCAGCCGGGTCGACAGCGCGTTGGTCACCGACACGCCGACGCCGTGCAGGCCGCCGGAGAAGGCGTAGGCGCCGCCGTCCTTCTTGTTGAACTTGCCGCCGGCGTGCAGGCGGGTGAACACCAGTTCCACCACCGGCACGCCTTCCTGCGGGTGCAGGCCGACCGGGATGCCGCGGCCGTCGTCCTCCACGCTCAGCGAGCCGTCCTGGTGCACGGTGACCGCGATCTTGCGCGCAAAGCCGCCCAGCGCCTCGTCGGCGGCATTGTCGATCACTTCCTGGCAGATGTGGGTGGGGTCGGTGGTACGGGTGTACATGCCGGGCCGTTCTTTGACCGGCTCCAGCCCCTTGAGTACCCGGACCGAGGATTCGTCGTAATTCTGTTGCGTCATGGTGTTACCGGATTCAGTCACGCGTCGCCAGCAGCGCCGCCAGTTGTTGATTGTGTCGCCGCGTCAGCAGCGCTTGCGCCAGCACGGCGCCGCACAGGGCCAGGAACATGTCCCACTGCGTATCCCACGGGTCGCCCTGGGTAGCGAGAAAGGCATCGGCACCGGCGCCCAGTGCCAGCGCCGCCCACCATTCGATCAGCTCGTACAGCGCGGAGAAGGCCAGGCAGAAGCAGGTGGCGAGAAAGGCCAGCCAGCCGCCGCGCAATGGCGTCCTGCGGCTGAGTACCTCGCGCGCCAGCAACGCCGGGAAGAAACCCTGCGCGATATGGCCGATGCGGTCGTAGTGGTTGCGGCTGAAGTCGAAGGCATCCTGCAACCAGAAGCCGAGCGGAGTTTCGGCATAGGTGTAGTGCGCGCCGACCAGCAGCACCACCGCGTGCAGAGCCATCGCCCATGCGGCCAACCTTGTCCACGGAAAACGAGGCCACAGCAGCCAGACCAGCGGCAGGCCGACCACCGCCGGCAGCGCTTCCATCCACCACACCGCGACATCGGCCGGCTGCCATGCCGACCAGGCAGCAACAACGGCCACGCCTGCAAATGCAGTGCGTGGCCGCGAAGGCATCGGATTGCTCAAGGATTAGCTCCCGTCCGGTTGCCGGTGCCGGCTGCCGGCCACCCGCCCCAGATATTCGCCACGGCTTTCCACGCCCTTGATGAAGCGCATCAGCTCGGTGAGCGCGCGCTCGTACACGTCGCGCTTGAATTCGATCACGTTGTCGATCGGTTCCCAGTAGTCGCTCCAGCGCCAGCCGTCGAACTCCGGATGGTTGGTGGCGCGCAGGCACACGTCGCAATCGCGGCCGGTGAGCCGCAACAGGAACCAGATCTGCTTCTGGCCGCGATAGCTGCCGCGCCACTCGCGGCGCACCCAGTTGGTGGGCACGTCGTAGCGCAACCAGTCGCGGGTACGCCCCAGAATCTTGACGTGCTGCGGCAACAGGCCGACTTCTTCTTCCAGTTCACGATACATGGCGGCCTCCGGGCTTTCGCCCGGCTTGATGCCGCCCTGTGGAAACTGCCACGAATGCTCGCGCACGCGCTTGCCCCAGAACACCTCGTTATGATGATTGACGAGGATGATTCCGACATTGGGGCGGTATCCGTCCCGGTCCAGCATGACAAAACCTGCAATATCGTTAGTTGACCAGATTTTTGCACATTTTGCCGGTAGCCGCCATGAGCAAGGTGTGGCGCCGGCGCTCATCGTAGGCGGCCATCGTTAAATAAAATTGACGTTTTTGCGATTTTTAGGTTAAAAAAATAGACACACGACCCGCCGCCCGGAGTCCACGATGCCCTATTGCTGCACCACGCCCGTTGCCACCAGCCAGATCCGGCTGCCGCTGGGCGTCTTTGAGCAGCCGCTCAGTACCTACGGCCGCCCGCGCTGAATTGTCCGTCTCCCGACAACTCACGCAGCAAAGGTATCTGACATGTCCGATCTGCAGCAATGGCTGAGCGCCCAGCGCGTCAGCCACATCGAATGCCTGTTTCCCGATCTCAACGGCCAGGCGCGCGGCAAACTCATTCCCTGCCACAGCTATCTCGACAGCGCCGAACAGCGCTTCCCGCAGGTCAGCCTGATCCAGACCCTGGACGGCGATCCACAACAGCAGCTGGTCGCCGACAGCGACCCCGACATGCGCCTGCGCGCCGACCCGCACACCCTGTGCCTGAAACCGGACAGCGGCAACGGCCAGCGCATCGCGCAGCTGATCCACGACTGTGTCGACGCCGATGGCGAGCCGATCCCGTTCGCACCGCGCAACGTGCTGCAGCGCGTGCTGGCCGCCTACCGGCAGCGCGGCTGGCAGCCGGTGGTCGCACCCGAGATCGAGTTCTACCTGCTCGCCGCCGACGGCCAGCCGCTCGGTGCCACGCGCCAGCCGTACAGCGTGGACCACGCGCCGGCCCACGCCGCCTTCTTTGCCGAGCTGGAGCAGCTGTGCGCGCAGCAGCACATCGCCAGCGACACCATGCTCGGCGAAGTCGGCAATGGCCAGTTCGAGATCAATCTGCAGCACGGCGACGCGCTGGCGCTGGCCGACCAGGTATTCCTGTTCAAGCGCAGTGCCAAAACGTTGGCCGCACGCCACGGCCTGCTGGCCACCTTCATGGCCAAGCCGTTCGCCGACGACGCCGGCAGCGCGATGCACATCCACCAGAGCCTGGTCGATGCCCACGGCCACAACCTGTTCAGCCAGCCGGACGGCAGCGCCGCGCCGCGCTTCTGGCACTACCTCGGCGGCCTGCAGCACTACCTGCCAGCGGCGATGCTGCTGCTGGCGGCCAACCCCAACGCCTACCGCCGGCTGTGCCCGCACAGCGCGGCGCCGATCAATGTCGAGTGGGGCATCGACAACCGCAGCTGTGGCCTGCGCGTACCAGACAGCAGCCCGGCGGCGCGGCGCGTGGAAAACCGCCTGCCCGGCATGGACTGCAATCCCTACCTCGCCATTGCCGCCACGCTGGCCTGCGGCTTGCTTGGCATGGAGCAGGCCATTGCGCCCGGCGCACCACTGTCCGGCAGTGCCTACGGCATGGCGGCCACCCTGCCCGCCAGCCTGCCGCAGGCGATCAGCGCCCTGCGCGACGAAGCGCCCCTGCACCCGCTGCTGCATCCGCAGTTCGTCGCCAGCTTTTGTGCGCTGAAAGAGGTTGAATGGCAGACATTCGCGCGTACCATTACACCATGGGAACGCCAGCAGTTACTGCAGCAGGCCTGAGCCGGCAGCCGTGTGTCACGGCTTGCCTGCCGGCCGGCGGCGGGGGTTTAATAAGCACTGGTTTTAAGTAGCGTTTTGCAGTCAAAATAACGTGTTCGATTACCTGAACCGCATCGCCAGGAGAAACTTGAATGAAACGATTTGCCCGCACCCTGCTTCTGGGCGCCATCAGCGCCGCCTATGCCGGTAGCGCCGTCGCTGCCAGCAACGAACTGAACATCTACAACTGGTCGGATTACATCGCGGAAAGCACCATCCCCGGCTTCCAGAAGGCAAGCGGCGTCAAGGTCCGTTACGACGTCTACGACAGTAACGAAATCCTGCAGGCCAAGATGCTGACCGGCAAATCCGGCTACGACATCGTCGTGCCGTCCAACACCTTCCTCGCCAAGCAAATCCAGGCCAACCTGTACCTGCCGCTGGACAAGAGCAAACTGCCGAACTACAAAGATCTGGACCCGGAGCTGATGAAGCTGATGACCAAGTTCGATCCGGGCAACAAGTTCGCGGTACCGTACTTCTGGGGCATCAACACCATCGGCATCAACACCGACCGCGCCACCAAGGCTCTGGGCGGCAAGCTGCCGGCCAACCAGTGGGACATGCTGTTCAAGCCTGAACACGCGGCCAAGCTGAAAAGCTGTGGCGTGAGCATGCTCGACTCCCCGGCGGAAGTGTTCCCGATCGTGCTGCACTACATGGGCAAGGACCCGGCCAGCAAGAACGAAGCCGACTACCGCGCCGCGGCCGATTTGCTGAAAACCATCCGTCCGCACGTGACCCGCTTCTCCTCCTCCGGCTACATCAATGAACTGTCCGGCGGCTCGCTGTGCCTGGTACTGGGCTACGGCGGTGACATCAACATTGCCCGTACCCGCGCCGTGGAAGTGAAGAGCGGCGTCAAGGTGCAGGCGCTGGTGCCGAAAGAAGGCGTCGGCATCTGGATCGACAGCATGGTGATCCCGAAAGACGCCAAGAACGCCGACAATGCCTACAAGTTCATCAACTACAGCCTGGACGCCAAGGTGGCTGCAGCCAACGCCAATGCCGTGACCTACGCGCCGGGCAGCCTGCCGGCACGCAAGTTCATCGACAAGGCCAACCTGGCCAACCCGTCGATCTTCCCGAGCAAGGAAGTGATGGCCAAGAGCTTCGTGATGCTGCCGATGGATCCGAAAATCCAGCGCCTGACCACCCGCCTGTGGCAGGAATTCAAGACCCGCAAATAAGCGCCACGCAAGCAAAAAGGCCGGAACATTCCGGCCTTTTTTCATTCACAATGGCAACAGTAACCTTCACGGACACCACTCGCCAGCATGCCGCTTTTTTCCTCCCGCCGTCCGGCCCCCGCCGGCAACGGCTTTGCCGTTGATGCGGCCAACATCCATGTGCTGCACGACGCCAAGAGCTTTCACCAACAACTGCTGCAGCAGATTGCGCAGGCGCAGCAGCGTATCCACCTGTGCAGCCTGTACCTGCAGCACGACGAAGGTGGCGAATCCATCCTGCTGGCACTGCATCAGGCCAAGCAGCAACGGCCGCAGCTGGACATCCGCGTCTTTGTCGATTTTCACCGTGCGCGGCGCGGCCTGATCGGCGCTGGCAAGCAAGCCGGCAATGCGCAATGGTACCAGGAGCTCAGCACCCGTTTCGGTCGCGAGCAGGTGCCCGTCTACGGCGTGCCGGTACAGACGCGGGAGCTGTTCGGCGTGCTGCACCTGAAGGGCTTCGTGATTGACGACTGGCTGATTTACAGCGGCGCCAGCCTCAACAACGTCTATCTGCATGTCGGCGAGCGCTATCGCTTCGACCGTTACCACCTGATCCAGGATCGTAATCTGGCCGACAGCTTTTCGCATTACCTGTGCCAGCAGCTGCTGCCATCCCCCGGCGTGCAACGCCTGGATGTGGCCGGCCTACCGCGCCCCGGCAATGATGACATCAAGTCACTGCGGCAACGACTGGCCGGCTACGACTACCTGCCAGCACCGGCAGCAGCCGGAAACGGCCGCATCAGCGTCACGCCGCTGAGCGGCGTCGGCAAGGACAACCGCTTCAACCAGCGCATCGAACAGCTGCTGAGCAGCGCCCAGAGCCGCATCACCCTGTGCACCCCCTACTTCAATCCGCCGAAAAGCATTCTGCGCATTCTGCAAAAACAGATCAGGAATGGCCTGCAGGTCGAGATCATCGTCGGCGACAAGACCGCCAACGACTTCTACATCCCGCCCAGCGAGCCATTCCGCGTCATTTCGGCGCTGCCTTACCTGTACGAGAGCAACCTGCGCCGCTTTGCCAAACGCAACCAGAATGCGATGGCACAGGGCAGGCTGCAGCTGCGCCTGTGGCAGCACGAACACAACAGCTACCACCTGAAGGGCATCTGGGTCGATGAGGCCTGGCAGCTGGTCACCGGTAACAACCTCAATCCGCGCGCCTTCCGCCTCGACCTCGAAAACGGCCTGCTGCTGCATGATCCCGCCGGCCAGCTACGGCAGCAAACCGCCGCAGAGCTCGACAACATCCGCCGTCACAGCAGGCTGCTGCAACACTATCGGCAGCTGGAAACGCTGCGCGACTATCCGGCCGCAGTCAAAACCCTGCTCGGTCGCCTCAAACGCATCCGCCTCGACCGCCTGCTCAACCGGCTGCTGTAGGCGTTCTGGCTGGCCGCCTAGCCACGGCGAGGTGGAAAGCATGGCGGCTCAGGAGAGTAGAAAGACAGCTCGCGGTTAATCTGGTCTCGCTAAATCGATGCCAGCAGCCAGGTAAGCAGATACCCCCTGCCCCAAGCGGGAGCATGACGGCCCCCAGCGTGGCAGTCAGGTAAAGCTTCAACCGGATGGGAGGTGTGGCCACAAGGTTGGCCGCAGCAGGCACGAGAGGCTTCAGGACAGGAGGATTGCACGACAGCAGCAAGACCTGCTACGTTGGCCGCCCA
>NZ_JAQQLA010000013.1 GCF_028548395.1 Vogesella indigofera
ACACTTACACCTATCGGTTATTCGTTCTGTTAAAGAGCAGTGCTGAACCGCGTTTCGTTTGCGGCGTCAGCTGAGGAGGCGAACTATAGCGAAGCCGACCACCCGCGTCAACACCCCAACATGCAGTTTTTGACACAAAAACCACAAACCATTGATTTTAATGAGCAAGTAATTTGAAGAAAATTGGAAACCCAAGCCGGATTGGCTCTGCTACGCTGGATGACCTACTCCTCCCTCCCATAAAAACCCATTAATTCATGCAACGTCACTGGCTTTTCGATCTTGATGACACCCTGCACCACGCCGGCGCACAGGTATTTCCGCTGATTACGCTGCGGATGACCAGTTACATCATGCAACACCTGCAGGTTGACGAAGATGAGGCGCACCGCCTGCGCAAGCTGTACTGGCGTCGCTATGGTGCCACCCTCGGCGGCCTGATCAGGCATCACCACGTCGATGCCGACCATTTTCTGCGCAACACCCACGACATGGACGAACTGCTACCCCTGATCGACAGCAGTAACCAGCTACCGCAATTGCTGAGCCGTCTACCGGGACGCAAGTGGGTGTTTTCCAATGGTCCGCAGCATTATGTAGAGGCACTGATCGAACATCTGCGCATCGGCCATTTCTTTGAAGAGGTTTTCGGCATCGAACGCTTCGGCCAGCCCAAGCCGCGGGCGGCCGCTTTTCGGCAGGTACTGCGTCAAAGCGGCATTGCCGCCGAACGCTGCATCATGGTGGAGGATTCCCTGGCCAACCTGCGCACGGCGCGGCAGCTGGGCATGCGAACGGTGTGGATCAGCCAGCAGAAGCGCAAGCCGTGCTGGGTCGACTATCGTATCGGCAGCCTGAGCCAGTTGCCACGGCTGGCATTTAGCGCCGACCCTGCTGCTTGAGCGACAGCAACAGACAGGCAAAAGCCGCCAGCGGCCACAAGTCGGCCACCAGATCGACCAGTGCGCTCATGTTCAACAGATGGCCGTAGCTCCAGCGGAACAGCGACAGCACGTCGGACTGCAGACCGGACAGCGGCCAGAACGACACCACCAGCTGCGACAATAGCAGGCACAGCATGGCAGCCAGGGTTTGCGGCCAACGTTGGCCACGCGTCACCACCCACACCAGCAACAGGCCACCGAGCAGGCCCAGCGCGACGTTGAGGTTGACCCACTGGAAGAACAATGCTGGCTTCAGCAGCGCACCGGCGGTAACCAGTTTCAGCACGATCACCGTCAGCAGGAAGTAGACGATGGCGCGCAACTGGTACTGGCGCCGGCTCAGGAAGCAGGTCAGGAACAGCAGACTGCCGGCGAGATTCAGCATCGCACTGCCGCCTTCGATCAGAATCAGGAATAGCTGCGGATCTTGCAGCGGCGAGATATACGGCTGCGGCAGCCCCTCCGGCAACACCACCATGCCGAACAGAGGAATCGCCGGATTCAGCTGCGTCAGGAACCATAGCCCGATCAGCAGCAACGCGTAGTCGGCACTGCTATCGCTGACAAACCAGTGCCGGCGCAACGCCTTGCACTGCGCCCAGAAGCGGGAAAACAGCGGGAACGTCGCCAGCGTCGCGCCGCAAGCGGCGCCGCCGACGTTGTACAGCACGTCAAGATTGGAGGCGACGCGCAATGGCAGGAACTGCTGCAGCGTCTCCACCAGCACACTGCTGAGACTGGCCACCAGCATCGCCAAGCCCCAGCCCTGCCATTTGCGATGCGGCACCAGCGCCAGGCTGAAACCGTAGGGAATGTAGATCAGCAGGTTGACGGCATTGTCGAAAAAGCGGGTGTAGTACGGCAGCGGGTAAAACAGGAAGTCGAACAGCGGCAAGCCGGTATCCTGCCAGCCGGTAAACGGATAGGCACTGAGGAACACGATCAGCGCGGCATTGATCAATGCCGCATGCAGTGCGACATGGCTGCGATCGGAAGCAGGAGAAACGGAAGCGGAGCTCATCGGAATCGTCTGGCCAGGTAGGCGGCTCAGGCCTGCGCCTCCGACCACACGCCATCGTGGAAGAAACGACGATAGCGCGTCAACCACGGCGCGATGTCGTAGCCATGCTGCGCCAGCCAGGCCGGATCGAAGTAACTGTTGAGATAGCGGTTGCCGTCGTCGCACAGCAGCGTGACGATGCTGCCGCTCTGGCCGTTACGCTGCATCTGCGCCGCCAGCTGGCAGACGCCGTAGAAATTGGTCCCGGTGGAACCACCGCACTTGCGCCCGAGCACCTCCTCCAGAAAATGCACGGCGGCGTAGCTGGCGACGTTCGGCACGCGGATCATGTGATCCACCACCCCGGGAATGAAGGACGGCTCGACCCGCGGGCGACCGATGCCTTCCACCCCGGAGCCGCCGCTGCACTGCTGGTCGCGCTGACCACTATAGTAGCTGTCGTAGAACACCGAGTTTTCCGGATCCACCACGCACACCCGCGTCGCCAGGCGCTGGTAGCGCACGTAACGGCCAAAGGTGGCGCTGGTGCCGCCGGTGCCGGCACCGCACACGATCCACTCCGGCACCGGATGCGGCTCCAGCGCCATCTGCCGGAAAATGGTATCGGCGATATTGTTGTTGCCGCGCCAGTCGGTGGCACGCTCGGCGTAGGTGAACTGGTCCATGTAGTGGCCGTCCAGCTGCTGCGCCAGTTGCCGCGACACGTCATAGATAGTGGCCGGATCATCCACCAGGTGGCAGCGCCCACCGTAGAACTCGATGGCACGGATTTTCTCGGCCGAGGTGCTACGCGGCATCACCGCGATGAACGGCAGACCCAGCAGGCGGGCGAAGTAAGCCTCCGACACCGCGGTACTGCCGCTGGAAGCCTCGATGATGCTGGTACCGGCCTTGATCCAGCCGTTGCACAGACCGTAGAGGAACAGGGAACGCGCCAAGCGGTGCTTGAGGCTGCCGGTAGGATGGGTGGACTCGTCCTTGAAATAGAGCTGGATGTCGGGCAGCCCCGGCAGCGGCAAGGGAATCAGGTGCGTATCGCTGGAGCGATTGAAGTCTGCCTCGATCTTTTGTACTGCCTGCGCTACCCAGCTACTCATCGTCATCTCCTTGGAATAGACGCATTGTACCCGAGTCATGCAAAAAGGGCGCCGCAGCGCCCTTTTTCATGCCAACCGCAGCCGGTCGATCAGAACTTCATACCGATACCGACGCTGGTCACCAGCGGGTTGATGTCCAGCGTACCCAGGTCGGTACCATTGGAGCTGACTTTGGTCTTGATCCACAGCTTCTTCATGTCCAAGTTCAGGAACACGTCCTTGGTCAGAGGCATGTCGATACCGACCTGCAGCGCCGGGCCAAAGCTGTTCTTTTTCACGGTCCAAGGCAGCACGTCCGTATTTTTCACGTCGTAGAAGCGGGTGTAGTTGATACCGGCACCGGCGTACGGACGGAACTGGCCTTCCGGATTGAAGTGGTACTGCAACGTCAGCGTCGGTGGCAGCACTTTAACGGAGCCCAGCTTGCCCAGAGCAGAAGTCACATCATGCTTGGAAGTACCCAGGATCAGCTCGGCGCCAATGTTGTTGGTGAGCATGTAGGTGAAGTCTAGCTCGGGAATGGTGTCATTGCTGACATCGACATTCGCCGCTTGCAGCGTTTTATTTACCGAAGTTTGCGGATTTACGTTAGCAATACGCAAACGTGCGATGATGTCGCCCTGTGCCGCGAAGGCACCGGCGGACAAGGAAGCCAGAATGGCGGCGATAGCGAATTTTTTCATGGTTATCTCCAAGCAAGTTCTGCGAAAATTCTTCTTGTTCGCCAAAGCACTCTTAATTGACCAGCAACTTGTCGAGCACGGCGAAGACGTGCGGCAAGAATAACCTTGCTCTGAGGCAGGGTTTTTGCGTTAGATCATGAAACGATCATGAAATACCACGACCTGCGAGACTTCATTAGCCAACTGGAACGACAGCACGAGCTGAAGCGCATCAGCGTGCCGGTGTCGCCGCACCTGGAGATGACCGAGATCGGCGACCGCGTGCTGAAGGCCGGCGGCCCGGCGCTGCTGTTTGAAACGCCGCAACAGGGCGACAAGCGCTACGACATCCCGGTGCTGGCCAATCTGTTCGGCACCCCGCAGCGGGTGGCGATGGGCATGGGCGCCAACGACGTGATGCAGCTGCGCGAAATCGGCAAGACGTTGGCTTATCTGAAGGAGCCGGAACCGCCGAAGGGCTTGCGCGACGCCTGGGACAAGCTGCCGCTGCTGAAGCAGGTGCTGTCGATGGCGCCGAAGGAAGTAAAGAAGGCGCCGTGCCAGGACATCGTGTGGGAAGGCGACGAGGTGGATCTCTCGCGGCTGCCGATCCAGCACTGCTGGCCCGGCGACGTGGCACCGCTGATCACCTGGGGCCTCACCGTCACCCGCGGCCCCAACAAGAAACGCCAGAACCTGGGCATCTACCGCCAGCAGGTGATCGGCCGCAACCGCGTGATCATGCGCTGGCTGGCGCACCGCGGCGGCGCGCTGGACTACCGCGAATTCCGTGCGGCCAACCCGGATACGCCCTACCCGGTGGCGGTGGTGCTGGGTTGCGACCCGGCCACCATCCTCGGCGCGGTGACGCCGGTGCCGGACACGCTGTCGGAATACCAGTTCGCCGGCCTGCTGCGCGGTAGCCGCACCGAGCTGGTGAAATGCCTCGGCTCCGACCTGCAGGTGCCATCCAGCGCCGAAATCGTGCTGGAAGGTCACATTCACCCGAACGACATGGCGATGGAAGGCCCGTACGGCGACCACACCGGCTACTACAACGAGCAGGACAGCTTCCCGGTATTCACCATCGACCGCATCACCATGCGCGAGAAGCCGATCTACCACAGCACCTACACCGGCAAGCCGCCGGACGAGCCGGCCATTCTCGGCGTGGCGCTGAACGAGGTGTTCGTGCCCATCCTGCAGAAGCAGTTTCCGGAGATCGTCGACTTCTACCTGCCGCCGGAAGGCTGCAGCTACCGCATGGCGGTGGTGTCGATCAAGAAGCAGTACCCCGGCCACGCCAAGCGGGTGATGATGGGCTGCTGGAGCTTCCTGCGCCAGTTCATGTACACCAAGTTCATCGTGGTGGTCGACGACGACGTCAATACCCGCGACTGGAAGGAAGTGATCTGGGCGATTACCACGCGCATGGACCCGGTGCGCGACACCACCCTGATCGAGCACACCCCGATCGACTACCTGGACTTTGCCAGCCCAATTTCCGGACTGGGCGGCAAGATGGGACTGGATGCCACCAACAAGCTGCCGGGCGAAACCAGCCGCGAATGGGGCACCCCGATCGTGATGGACGCCGCCACCCGCCAGCGGGTGGATAGCCTGTGGCAGCAACTGGGACTGTAAGAACCTTCTCACGACCTGCCGCGACAGATCGCCAGATGGGGCGATACCGCATTGAAAACGGCTTCGGCAGGTGCATTTATATCCAAGCCAACGCCCTTCCTCAGGCGTTTTCGCCTTGTCTCGCGTGAGCTCGCGAGATCGTGAACACGCTCTGACACGTCGCCGGCGCAAATAATTGTGTTACCCCGGGCAGGGCGCGTTATCATCGCGCCCTGTCTGTACTTACCCCGGAGATCTCACCATGATTAATGCCAATTCCCGCCAGCGCCTGAAACGCCTGAAACCCCGCCAGCGCAAGAAGCTGCGCGTTGGTGAGTTCCAGGAACTGGGCTTTACCGTGATCGCCAACCTGAAAGACGACGCCGCTGCCGGCGCCCACGACGGCCTGCTGGATGCCTGGCTGGACGCGGTCGAGCAGCACGGTGTCAGCTTTGGCGGTCACTTCAGCGACGGCCAGCTGGACGGCATCGTATTCCCGATCAACGGCGTGGCGGTCACCGCCGAGATGCGCAGCGCGCTGAATGCCTGGCTGCAGGCACGCGCCGAAGTCAGCGACGTGGAATGCAGCGAGCTGCTGGACGTGTGGCACAGCGCCTGGTAAGGCTGCGGCCAACCCTGGCCCCATGAAAAAAGCCTCCGCATGCGGAGGCTTTTTTCTATGCCGCGTCAGGGCGCGGTCAGCCGGCGCCGCGCATACAACAGCAGGCCGTCGGCCAGATGCTGGTACAGCCGCGGCGCGCGCGACGGCGGACAGGGTTGGCCGCACAGCGGCGACGGATCGCCGGCCGCAGCCAGCGTCTGGCACAGCGCCAGCTGTTCGTGCTGCCACGCCAGCCAGTCGGCCTCGCCACGGCGTTGCAGGCGCTGGTACTGCTGCGGCCACGGCGCACCGGACTGCACGGTGCGCCAACCAAAAAACAGCAACGAATGCCACAGAGCAAAACTGCTGCGACACTGGCGACGGCACAGCGCCGGCAATACGGCGTTGATCGCCAGCAGCAAGGGCAACAAGGGCTGGGTCATGGGGCCTCCTTTTGTGCAATGCACAAAAAAGGTATAAACCGATTCTGCCGCCTTGCCAAGGCCCTTCGCCACATTGCCCCCTCTGCTGCCTCCTATCGAATCGGCACAAAAAAAGGCGTCACCATGCGGAAAACCGCACGGGGACGCCCTACAAAGGGACCTACAAACTTACAGCGTCACCCAGCGCGGGCTGGTCAGCGCCTCCGGCTGCAGCAGCTTGTCCAGCTGCTCGCGCGTCAGCAGGCCGCGACGCAGCACGATGTCGTAGACGCTGCCGCCGTTGGCGTGCGCCTCGGTCGCCACTTCGGTGGCGGCGGCATAGCCGATGTAGGGGTTCAGCGCCGTCACCAGACCGACGGAACGGTGCACGGTGTCCAGCAGGTAGTCGCGGTTGGCGGTGATGCCGACCACGCAGTTTTCGCGCAGCGTGTCGCAGGCCGCGGTCAGATGGCTGACGCTGCGGAACAGGCTGTAGGCGATCACCGGCTCGAAGGCATTCAGCTGCAGCTGGCCGGCTTCCGCCGCCATGGTCACCGTCATGTCGTTGCCGATCACTTCATACGCGACCTGGGTCACCACTTCCGGAATCACCGGGTTGACCTTGCCCGGCATGATCGAGGAGCCGGCCTGGCGCGGCGGCAGGTTGATCTCGCCGAGGCCGGCACGCGGCCCGGACGACAGCAGGCGCAGGTCGTTGCAGCTCTTGGACAGCTTCACCGCCACCCGCTTCAGCACGCCGGACAACTGCACGAAGGCGCCGCAGTCCTGCGTCGCCTCGATCAGATTCGGCGCGGTCTGCAGCGCGATGCCGGTCAGCGCCGACAGCTTCTCGCACACCAGCGGCGTGTAGTCCGGATGGGCGGTGATGCCGGTGCCGATGGCGGTGGCGCCAAGGTTGATCTCCAGCATCAGCGCGCTGGCTTCGTACAGCCGCTGCTCGTCCTCGCCCAGCATCACCGCGTAGGTGCGGAACTCCTGCCCCAGCGTCATCGGCACCGCGTCCTGCAACTGGGTGCGGCCCATCTTCAGCACGTCGGAAAATTCGTCGGCCTTGTCGTCGAAGGCGTCACGCAGGCGAGCCATCGCCGCCAGCAGGCGCTGCACGCCCCAGAACGTCGCCAGCCGCAGCGCGGTCGGGTACACGTCGTTGGTGCTCTGCCCCATGTTGACGTGCTCGTTGGGGTGCAGGTACTGGTACTCGCCCTTGCCGTGGCCGAGGATCTCCAGCGCGCGGTTGGCGATCACCTCGTTGGCGTTCATATTGGTGGAGGTGCCGGCACCGCCCTGGATCACGTCGACCACGAACTGCTCGTGCAGCTTGCCGCCACGGATTTCCTCGCACGCCAGCACGATGGCGTCCTTGTGCACGGTACCGAGCAGGCCGAGCTGGTGGTTGGCCTGCGCCGCCGCCTGCTTGATCACCGCCAGCGCGCGGATCAGGTCGCCGTAACCGGCGATGGTCTGGCCGGTGATGGGGAAGTTCTCGATGGCGCGCAGGGTATGCACACCCCAGTAAACGTGGGCAGGGACCTCGCGGTCGCCGAGCAGATCGTGTTCAAGACGGGTAGCCATAGCGTGGTTCTTGTGTGGGGAAGGATGGCCGCCACTGTAGCGCCGCCGTGACAGCCCCGACCAATTCCGAATGGCGATGGGATGATGCAGGATTTGCATGATCGGCCATCATGTCGCCAACGCGCGATCAAAAACCAAGAACATGCGGCCAACCTTGCACCAAGGTTGGCCGCAATAGTGGGTTATGCCGCGCTACACCGCCGGATAGCGCGCCGCCAGCTGTTGCCACAGCGCATCCAGCGCCGGCAGCTCGCGCCGCGCGTCGCGGTAGACGCGGATCTCCATCGGCAGCGTCCACTGCTCGCCACCGGCAGCACACAACTGGCCGGCCGCCAGCTCGCGCTGCACCGCGCTGTGCGGCAGGAAGGCGACACCGTGCCCTTCCAGCACCATCGCCTTCAGCCCCTCAGCCATGTCGGTCTCGAAACACTGCCGCAGCGCGCACACCGCCGGCGCCCGCGCCAGGATCAGGTCGGTCATGCGCCGGAAGTAGGCGTTCGGGCCGTAGCCGAGGAAGGGCAGCGGTGCGGCACTACTGCCGGGCAGCTGCCACTGCGGCTGGCCGTCCGCCAGCGCGCGCGCGAACGGCCCCAGCGTCTCGCTGCCCAAGCGCAGGCCGGGATAGCGGCCGGCGCTCAGCTCCACCGGATGGCGCGGATGGTGGTAACACAGCAGCAGATCGGCATTGCCCTCCACCAGCGCCACCACCGCGTCGTGCACGTTGTGCGCCAGCAGGCGCCACGACACCTCGCCCAGAGCCGCGCGCTCGTCCGCCAGCCAGCGCGGCACGAAGCCGAACGACAGCGTGTGCGGCACCGCCAGCGTCAGCGTGGTGCCGTCCGCCGCGTGCAGGCCGCGCAGCAGGGTGCGGGTGCTGGACAGCTCGCCGACCAGCTGCCGCGCCTTGTCCAGCAGCAGCTCGCCGGCCGGCGTCAGCCGCGTCGGCCAGGTAGTGCGGTCGATCAGGTCGGCGCCCAGCCACTGCTCCAGCGCCTTGATGCGGCGCGAGAACGCCGGTTGCGTCAGGTGGCGCAATTCGGCGGAGCGGGTAAAGCTGCCAGTCTCGGCCAATACCAGAAAGTCTTCCAGCCAGCGGGTTTCCATAGCACACCTCCTGCAATGGCCAGCAGCGTAATCGCTCTGCCGGCCGCACGCAAAAAAGGTTGGCCGCATGATCGCTCATGCGGCCAACCTTTTTATCACCTCAACGGATGCGCCTCAGTCGCGCTCCAGCTCCCACAGTGCCGACTGCAGCGACTCCATGCGCGCATCCAGTGCGCTGCGGGCATCGGCCAGCGCCCGGTTGTAGATCGCCGGACCGATGCGCCCGGCGACAAACAGCAGCAGCGACTGCGCGTCGAACGCGCCCAGCTCCACCCCGAACTCGCTATCCAGCTGGCTTTGCAGCGCGGGGGCCAGCTCGGCAAGCTGGGCGTGGCTGAGGAAACGTTCGTCGCGACTCATGGCAAGACTCCGGAATGACACGCTGCCGCCGGGCGGCGGCAGCGCAAAACACGCAGTCTATCAGCCCTGCTTGGCAAATGCCGGCGTCAGCTCGATGTCCTTGCGGCCATCCTGATCTTCGTCATCGTCCACTTCCGGCAGCGCGGCAGTCAGTTCTTTCTCGCTTTTCGCCACCACGCAGGCGGCAATGGCGTTACCCAGCACGTTGGTCGCGGAACGGCCCATGTCCAGGAAGTGGTCGACGCCCAAGAGCAGCAGCAGGCCGGCTTCCGGAATGTTGAACTGCGACAGGGTAGCGGCAATCACCACCAGCGACGCGCGCGGCACGCCGGCGATGCCCTTGGAGGTCACCATCAGCACCAGCAGCATGGTGATTTCCTGCGACAGCGACAGGTCGATACCGTAGGCCTGGGCGATGAAGATGGCGGCGAAGGTGCAGTACATCATCGAGCCGTCAAGGTTGAACGAGTAACCCATGGGCATCACGAAGCTGGCGATGCGGTCGGAGCAGCCGAAGCGCTTCAGGCCTTGCAGGGTTTTCGGATAGGCGGCTTCCGAGCTGGCCGTGGTGAACGCCAGCAGTGCCGGCTCGCGCACCGCGCGCAGCAGCTCGATGACGCGGCCCTTCAGGAAGATGGCGCCCATGGCCAGCAAGGCCAGCCACAGCAGGCCCAGCGACAGGTAGAACTGCGCCATGAAGCTGCCGTAGGTGGACAGAATGCCCAGACCCTCTTTCGCCACCATGCCGGCAATCGCCGCGAATACCGCGAACGGCGCGAAGTTCATCACGTAGCCGGTAACCTTCAGCATGATGTGGGCCACCGCATCGATGGCGTCGATCAGCCCCTTGGCCTTGTCGCCGATGGCGGCGGCGCCGGTGCCGAAGAACATCGAGAACACCACGATGGCGAGGATCTCGTTCTTGGCCATCGCGTCAAACACGCTCTTCGGAATCAGGTGACTGATGAAGTCCTTCAGCGACAACGCACCCTTCTCGATACCGGAGCTGGCAGCCACATCCGGCAGCGGCAGGCCGAGGCCGACACCCGGCTTCAGCAGGTTGACCATGATCAGGCCCAGCGTCAGCGATACCAGCGACGCGGTCAGGAACCAGCCCATCGCCTTGGCGCCGATGCGGCCAACGGTAGCCGCGTCACCCATGCGGGCAATGCCAACCACCAGGGTGGAGAACACCAGCGGCGCGATGATCATCTTGATCAGGCGCAGGAAGATATCGGTCAGGATGGACAGCTGGTCGGCAAAGGCGGTGATCGCAGCAGGGCTGGATGCCAGCTCGCGGAAGAGGTAGCCACAGAAGATGCCCAGCACCATGGCGACGAGGATCATCTTGGTCAGACGGTTGAGTTTCACGGGGGACTCCATGCATATGAGGGTCAGTAATACTTCGTAGTACCGGGCGGGCCCGGTGCGCCGGCATCTAGGTGTGCCGTTGTCTGGGCTGCGATATAGCACGTGCCATGCCAGCCCCCGCCATTGCCAAGCCCATGATTTGCAAGGCAATAAATCGGCGGCACCGGCGACAGCAACGGCAAGCCGAACAGTCACCCGATCGGCATCCGGATTTCCGAACACCCTGCCGCCGTCGCGCGGCCATAAAAAAACCGCCCGTCATGGCCGGCATGACGGGCGGTTTGATGGCAGCGTTGCTTCAGTCGCCGCCGCCGGCCTGCGCCACCCAGTCGGCGGTGTGCGCCGCCGCCTTGAATTCGTGCACCACCTGTTGCAGCTCGGCAAAGGCGCGCGGCGCGTCCAGCGCGGCGCAGGCACTGCGCAACGCCGCCAAATGGCCGGCCAGCTGCGCCGGCGGCAGGTGGTACTCCTGCGCCCGCATGATGCGCGGATGGTCGGTGGCCAGCACGCCGTCGCCGATCAGCAGCTCCTCGTACAGCTTTTCGCCTGGGCGCAGCCCGGTGCAGCGGATCTCGATGTCGCCGTGCGGGTGGTAGTCGTCGCGCACCTCCAGCCCGGACAAGTGGATCATGCGCCGCGCGAGATCGATGATCTTCACCGGCTCGCCCATGTCCAGCACGAACACGTCGCCGCCCTCGCCCATCGCGCCGGCCTGGATCACCAGCTGCGCCGCCTCCGGAATGGTCATGAAGTAGCGGGTGATGTCCGGGTGGGTCAGCGTCACCGGCCCGCCACTGGCGATCTGCTGCTTGAACAGCGGCACCACCGAGCCGGAGCTGCCCAGCACGTTGCCGAAGCGCACCATCACGAAACGGGTGCGGCTGCCGGCGGCGTGGCGCGCCTGCAGCGTCAGCTCGGCCAGGCGCTTGCTGGCACCCATCACGTTGGTGGGCCGCACCGCCTTGTCGGTGGAAATCAGCACGAAGGTGGCGACGCCGGCGTCCTGTGCCGCCTGCGCGCAGCTGTCGGTGCCGAAGGCGTTGTTGACGATGCCGGCCACCGGATTGTGCTCCACCATCGGCACATGTTTATAAGCCGCCGCGTGGTACACCGTCTCCACCACGAACGCCTGCAGCACCGAGGAGAGCCGCGCGGTATCGGTGACGCTGCCCAGCACCGGCGTGCGCGCCACCGCCGGCGCCAGCCGCGCCAGCTCCTGGTCGATCGCGTACAGCGCGTATTCACTCAGCTCGAACAGCACGATGCGCGCCGGACGGTTTTTCACGATCTGCCGGCACAGCTCGGCGCCGATGGAGCCGCCGGCGCCGGTGACCATCACCACCTTGCCGCGGATGTTGGCCGCCAGCAGTTCCGGCTGCGGCGGCACCTGGTCGCGACCGAGCACATCGTCGATCTCCACCTCGCGCAACTCTTCCACCCGTACCTCGCCGGACACCAGGTCGGCCATCCCCGGCAGGCGCTTGATCGGCACGTGCAGCGTTTCCAGCTGCTCCAGGATCTGGCGGTGGCGGCCGCGGCTGGCCGACGGCATCGCCAGCAGGATCGCCTCCGCCCCGCTGTCCTGCAGCAGCTGCGGCAGGGTCAGCGGGTCGTGCACTGTCAGGCCACGGTAGGTGCGGCGCCACAGCTGCGGGTTGTCATCGACAAAGGCCAGCGGCCGGTATTCGCGCCCCTCGTGCAACGCTGCCATCAGCTGCAGCCCGGCACGGCCGGCGCCGTAGATGATCACCGGCCGCCGGGGCGCGTCCAGCGCGTCGATGCGGCGCACGATGCCGCGCAGAAAAAAGCGGCTGCCGCCGATGTAGGCCATCGCGAACACCCAGAAGATCACGATGGCGGTACGCGGAAACGGCGCGATGCCGGCCATCAGGATCACCGCCATCAGCAGCAGCACCGACAGCGACACGCCAACGAACACGGTGTACACGATGCGGTCATCCAGAAACTTCAGCACCGCGCGGTACAGGCCGAGCTTGATGAAGATGGGCAGCACCCACAGCGGCGGCACCGCGAAAATCCACAGGTATGGGTCCAGCTTCGGGTCCCAGTTGCCGCCCAGGCGCAGCAGCACCGCGCTCCACAGCGCCAGCGGCAGCAGCAACGCATCCAGCAGCATCAAGAGCGCCATCTTGTGGTGGCGCGAGAAGGACAGCAGTTTTTCCAGCATGTTGTTCCCAAGGTTGGCCGCAGACCGGGCCGAAAGCTCAGCGCGACACGATCTTCAGCAAGGTGGCGACGATGATCAGCACATCGCCCCACAGCGTGTAGCTGCGCGCGTACTGCACGTAGTAGTCCAGCTTCTGCGGCAGGATCGATTCGACATACATCTTCTCCGCATCCGCCGCTTTGCCGAGCAGCTCGTTCTCGTCGATCATGCGGATCGACGCCCAGTCGGTAATGCCGGGGCGTACCGACAGCACGATCGCCTTCACCGCCGCCGGATAGTGTGCCACGTACTTCGGCACCTCCGGCCGCGGGCCGACCAGGCTCATGTCGCCGAACAGCACGTCCAGGAGCTGCGGCAGCTCGTCGAGCTTGGTCTTGCGCAGCAGGCGCCCGGCGCGGGTGACGCGGGCGTCGGCGCCCACCGTCAGCTGGCCGGAGGATTCGGCACCGATCTGCATGGTGCGGAACTTGTGGATGCGGAACAGCTGACCGCCACGCCCTACCCGCACCTGGCGGAAGAACACCGGCCCCGGCGAATCCAGCTTCACCCACAACGCGATGGCCAGCAGCAGCGGCCAGATCAGCCACAGCCCGCACAGCACCGCCGTCAGGTCGAACAGGCGCTTGAGCAGCGGCGAGCCGTGGGTGGCAGCCAAGGTTGGCCGCAGATTATCAGGCATCTGGCTCATCATTTGCCCAGCAGCTGGCGCACCGCGGCAATCACGCGGCTCTGGTCGTCGTCCGTCATGCGGGTGTACAGCGGCAGCGTCACCTCGGCCTCGAACGCGGCGTCGGCCACCGGGAAGCTCTCGCGCTTCAGGCCGTAACCGTCGCGCCATACCGGCTGGCGATGCAGCGGGATGAAGTGCACCGAGCAGCCGATGCCCAGCTCCGCCATGCGCACGATGAAGTCGTCACGGCTGATGCCGGCTTCCGGCTTGAGGCGCACCGGGTACAGGTGCCAGGCGTGGTTGCTGCCGGCCTCCGTCGGCCGCGCCGGCAGGATCAGCGGCAGGTCGCCAAGCGCCTCATCGAAGCGTGCGGCCAACGTTTCGCGCTTGTGCAGGAAGGCGTTGATCTTCTTCAGCTGGTGGATGCCCATCGCCGCGGCGGTGTCCGGCATGTTGTACTTGTAGCCGGGGGCGACCACCTCGTAATACCAGGCCGGCGTCTTGGAGGTGTAGCGGTCGAAGGCGTCGCGGCTGATGCCGTGTAGGCGCATCACCTTGCAGCGCGCGATGATGTCCTTGTTCTTGGACACCACCATGCCGCCCTCGCCGGTGGTCATGGTCTTGTTGGCGTAGAAGCTGAACACCGTCACATCGGAATCCAGCGTGCCGATCAGCTTGCCCTTGTAGTAGGTGGGCATGGCGTGGGCGGCGTCTTCGACAATTTTCAGGCCGTGCTCGCGGGCAATGGCAATGATGGCGTCCATGTCGCAGGCCAGGCCGGCAAAGTGCACCGGCATGATGGCGCGGGTCTTGGCCGTGATGGCGGCGCGGATCGCCTCCGGGCGGATGTTGAAGGTCACCGGGTCCACGTCCACGATCACCGGATGGGCGCCGAGGTAGCGCACCACCTCGGCGGTGGCGGTAAAGGTGTAGCTGGGCACGATCACCTCGTCACCCTCTTTCACCCCGACCGCCTCCAGCGCCAGATGCAGGCCGGCGGTGGCGGAATTCACCGCGATCGCTTCCACGCCGTCACCGATAAATGCCGCAAAATCGGCCTCGAACTGCTTGGTCTTGGGGCCGGTGGTTACCCAGCCGGAACGCAGTGCATCGACCACTTCGTTGATTTCGTCTTCGCCGATATCCGGCAGTGCAAACGGTAGAAACTTCTGTTCAGCCATTATTCAGTCTTTCATTACCATGCCGGCGGCACCGTGCCACCGGGTAAAAATCCTTGCGGCCAACCTTGGCCGTCTCACTTCAGCTTGTCCGCCAGCCGCTTGCCGATCTTCTGCGTCGGCAGCTCCACGAAACGGTTGATCGCCAGCGCCATGTACCAGGTCGCAGCCAGCGCGATGGCCACCATCAGCCACCACGGGGTGCCGTATTGTGCCAGCGCGAACAGGATGGCGTAACCGGCCACCGAGTGGCACACGTACCAGGCGTAGCTGACGCCGGCCACCCGCGTCAGCAACGGCGCGGCCACCAGCCGCGGCCACAACGCGCCGGCGACGAACAACGCCACGCCGATGCCGTAGCTGGCATACAACTCTACCGAGCCCCAGTTGCTCACCCACACGAACAGCCCCAGCATGGCGAGGAAATGCAGCACGGTTTCCCATTTGCCGGCCTGCCCGGTCTGGTAGAAGTACAGCCAGCAGCCGGCGAACATCAGCGGGAAGTAGCAGACGATGGTCTGGAAATTATTGGGCTCGGCGAAGCGGCACAGCCAGCCGATCAGCGGCAGCAGCAGCCAGATCGCCCACTTGATGCGCCGGCCGGTGAGCGCGAACGCCGCGCCGAGCATGGCGTAGAACCACAGTTCCACCTTCAGCGTCCACATCACCGGGTCGATGTTGCGCCCGCCCAGCCAGTCCTGGAACGCGATGCTGGCGTGGCCCAGCACATCGGCGGGGCTGACGTCGAACTCGCCATCCGGCAGCCGGGAGGCCAGCCACAGCGCGCCCACAGTCAGCGCCAGCCCCGCCCAGTAGGTGGGGTAGATGCGGAACAGGCGCGACACCGCGAAACGCGCCGCGCCCATGCGGGTGAGCGACAGCGGGATCAGCAGCCCGGAGATCAGCAGGAACAGCCCCACCCCCACCGCGCCGAGGTTGAACGGCAGCACGAAGGAAGCGTCGTGGTAGCCGTCCAGCGGCGGCAGATGCATTACCTCGCCGATGCGGTCGCGGCGCTGCCAGAAGATCTGCGTGTAGTGGAACAGCACCACGGCCAGCATGGCCAGCCCGCGCAGGCCGTCGGCAAAGTCGAAGCGGATGTGTTGCTGTTGCTGGCTCATGCTGCTCTCGTCATCAAAAGGTTGGCCGCAGGCCGCTTAGCGCATGGCCTGCAGGAAGCATCTCGCCAGCACCGCGTAGTCGTGCTTGGCGAGCACGTACGCCTTGCCGGCGGCGCCCATGCGGCCGCGCTGGTTCGGCGTCAGTGCCGCCATGCGCCGCAGGCCGTCGGCGATGGCCACCGGGTCTTCCGCGCCGACGCTGATGCCGGCGCCGGCATCAAGCACCATGTCGTTGCCGGCCTCCACCGAGTGCAGCACCGGCTTGGCGGCCATAAGGTAGTCGAACAGCTTGTTGGGGTTGATGCCGAAGCGGTAGATCGGCAGCTTGCGCCAGCCGATGTACAGCGCGTCGCACTCGGCGAGGAAAGCCGGCACCGCGCGTTTGGGAATGGCCGGCAGGAAGCTGACATTGCCCAGCCCCAGCTGCTGTGCCTGCGCCTGCAGCGCCGCCTTGTCCGGGCCGTCGCCGACCAGCACGATGTGCAGACCGGCATCCGCCGGCAGCAGGCTGGCCGCCTGCAGCAGGCTGGCCGCCTGCAGCAGGAAGTCCAGCGCGTTGGCGAGGCCATGCCCGCCGGCGTAGCCAACGATGAAGCGCTTGTCGGCCTTCAGTTCCGCCAGCCGCATGCGGTGCTCGGCCGGCAGCGGCTCGCTGGCGCCCTGCCATTCTGACACGTCCACGCCGTTGGGGATCACCACGTATTTTTCCGGCGCCATGCCGTGCGCCAGCATGTAGTCCTTGGCACAGGGCAGCATCGACACCACGGTGTCCGCCTTGCGGTAGCCGAAGTCCTCCGCCCACTGCAGCAGGCGGATGAACGGGTGCTTCGGACTCATGCCGCCCACTTCCACCGGCGTCAGCGGCCACAGGTCATGCACCTCGTACACCAGCCTGGCACCGGTCTTGCCGGCGATGAAGGCCGCCGGTACGGTGTCCAGCGGGTAGGTGGAGGACGCGATCACCACCTCCGGCCGCCACTCTTTGAGATAGCGCCCGGACAGGCCCATCACCCGGCCGAGGAAACGGAAGATGTTGAGCACCCGCTTCAGGCCGTTGCCTTCGTACTTCGGCGTCTTGCACCAGGTGTAGCGGATGCCGTCGATGTCCTCGTCGGCATAGTTGGCCGCAAGCGTCGGGTTGTGCTGGCGCAGGTGCGAGTAGTCCGCCGCCACGATGTGCACTTCGTGCCCGGCCTTCACCCATTCGCGGGCCAGGTAGTAGGGGCGGAATTCCATGCCGTGCCGCGGGCTGCCGGCGTAGTGGTTGATGTAGAGAATGCGCACGTTATCGGGTCTGTTCGGTTAAGGGGTCAGCGACATCAGCCCGGCGGCGATGTTGATCATCAGCGCCAGCACCGTGGTGTTGAAGGCAAACGACAGCAGGCAGTGCAGGGTGCCGATGCGGCGCATCGCACGCGAGCTGAGCGCGACATCCGCGGTCTGCGCCGAGGTGCCGATCACCACTGAAAAGTAGAAAAAATCGCTGTAATTCGGGGTTTCCTGGCCGGGGAAATCCAGCCCCGGCGGCTGGCGACGATGACGCGCCAGAAAATAGCTGTGCGCGTAGTGCAGCGCGAACATGGTCTGCGTGAACAGCCAAGAGGTGACGATGGTCAGCCCGCTCAGCGTGATATGGCCGAGGCGCTGCACGCCGACCGCCTGCCGCGCCAGCGACAGCTCGACCACGATCGCCAGCAGGCACACCAGCGCCGACACCACCACCAGCAACAGCAGCACATGGCGGCCCTCGTCCTGTACCTGCGCGTGGCGGTGGATCTTGTCGTCGTCGCTCTGCCGCATCATGTGCGCGGCCAGCAACAGGTAGAGGCAGGCGCCGCCGTTCCAGCCGACCAGAAAGACGCTCAGTGGCGGCATCGGGCTGAACCACGGCACCAGCCGCGCCAGCAGCACGCCGCACAGAATGGCGACCAGCAAGCGCGGATGGGCACGCAACAGGCGCAGCGGCAGGCTGGTATGGGGTCGGTTCATCGCAGGCTCCCGCTCAAGCACGACGGTTCACGGTTCCAGCCCGGCGCCGCGCTGCATGCGCTTCCAGTCGTTGCGGGCAAACCACACTCCCAGTATCGACCAGATCATGCCATCGCTCATCAGCCGTTCCGAGGTCGGGATCGCGCCGCTGTAGGCCCAGTTCATGCCCACCATCAGGCAGGCCAGCGCCATGCCCTTGCTGGCCAGACCATAGGCGAACAGGAAGCGCAGCTGGCCGCCGGCGGCGACGCGGCGCCAGCGCGCGTAGTCGTTGTCGCGCAGCTTGGCGAACCAGGCGTTGCTGCGCAGCTGCCAGATCGCGTACACCATCGCCACCACCAGGTGGGTGGCGACATTGCCCAGCGTCAGCGGCATGTCGTACAGCCCCCAGTGCAGCAGGGTAAACAGCAGCCCCAGCGGCAGCGATACCAGCAGCAGGGTTTGCGGGGCGGTTTGCCAGTTCATGTCGTCTCCTTCATGTCGTCACCTGCAGCTGGCGGTACAGCGCCAGCAGTTTGTCGGCCTCGGCCGCCCAGCTGTACTTGGCCAGCACCGCGCGCTTGCCGGCCTCGCCCATCGCCTGCGCGCGCGCGTCGTCGGCCAGCAGCGTGGCGATGGCGTCGGCGATCGCGCGCGGGTCCTGCGGATCGACCAGCAGGCCGCAGCCGGCGTCCTCGACGATGCCGCGCCACAGCGGGAAATCGCTGGCGATCACCGGCATGCCGGCGGCCATGTATTCGAACAGCTTGATCGGCAGCGACTCGACGTAGCTCGGCGTCGGCAACAGCGTCACCAGCCCGATCTTGCTGGCGGCCAGCACCTCGGCCACGCCGGCGCGATCGAGCACGCCCAGATCGTTGACGCGGCTCCAGCCGGCCTCGCGCACCAGCTGGGCCTTCAGATCCGGCTCGCTCCAGATGCCGGCCAGGTTCAGCCGGGTATCGGAATCCGGCAGCGCGGCGATGATCGGTTCGATGCCGCGGGTACGGCTGATGCCGCCCAGGTAGCAGGCCTCGTTGCGGCGGCTGCTCCACGCCGTGTCGCGCACCAGCTCGGCCAGGATCGGGTAGTTGCAGACGTCGACACTGCGGCGGGCGCCGGCGCGCGCAAAGCGCTCGCGGATCACCGGCGTGGCGGCGACGATGGCGTCGAAACGGCGCGCGGCGTAGTCCTCCAGCGTTTCCACCCCGCGCGACACCCACGGCCGCGCCAGGCCCGGAATCCAGTGCTTGGCCAGCACCTGGCGCGGCACGTCCTCGTGCACGTCGTAGACGATGCGGATGCCGGCCTGCTGCAGGCGCAGCGCGGCGGGGATCAGCTCCGGATCGTGAAAGTGCGCGACGTCCGGCATCAGCTGCAGCGCTTTCTCGTACACCCGCTTCACGGTACCGGTCATGCGCGACAGGCGGCCGCCGGACTTGGCGCCGACGTCGTGCAGGCGCACGTCGCGGTTGATCTCGTCACCCAGCCCGTCGGCAACGATCAGGTGCACCTCGTGACCGGCGGCGGCCAGGCTGGCGCACTCCTTCACGAAGATGCGGATGTCGTGGCGCGGATGGGCGCTGGTGAGATGGGCGATTTTCATCGGCGGTTTCCTTCTGGCAACGCCAGCAAATCACGGTAGATGTCGGCAAAACGCTGCATATTGTGTTGGTGCAGGCCTTTTTCGGCTACCAGCCGGCGGTTCAGCGCGACTGCTTCCGCCAGCTGCGCGTCGTCGGCGGCGCGCAGCAACTGTGTTTTCAGCGCCGCGCCGAGACGCTGGACGTCCTCGACGATGGCGCCGTTGACGCCGTCCAGCACCCACTCCAGGTTGGCCGGCAGGTTGGACAGCACCGGCAGGCAGCCGTGACCCATCGCTTCGAGCAGGCTGATGCTGGTGGCGTCGCTCTTTGGCACGCTGACAAACACGCGCGCGTCGCGGTACAGCCCGGCCAGTACTTCCGGCGCGACAAAGCCGGTGAAGTGCACGCGGGCAAGGCCGAGGCTTGCGGCCAACGTTTTGAGGCTTTCCGTCTCGTCACCGCTGGCGGCCACCGTCAGCGTCCAGCCAGCAAAGCGGGCGTCGGCGTCGGCTTCAACCTCGGCCCAAGCGCGCACGATGGCGTCGATACGGTATAGCGGCTTGTGCAGGCGGCAGGACAGCACGGAGAGCGGCTTGGCGGCGACATCCGGCGCCGGCGGCAGCGCGTCCATGCCGAAATTGAGCACGTCCATGCGGCGGATCGGCGCCAGCTCGCGGCACACCGCCGCCATGTGCAGCGAATCGCTGGTGACGGCGCTGGCGGCGGCGAGGTTGGCCGCCACCAGGTGTTTCATGAAACGGTTCTGGCGCGGCAGCAGCAGCACGTCCGAGCCCCAGCAGGTCAGCAGCCACGGCAGCTTGCGCCCGGCCAGCGCGCGGCGCGCGTGCCACGCCACGCTGTTGGCCTGGTGCACGTGCACGATGTCGGGCTGCACTGCATCGATCAGGCCCGCGATCTTGCCGGCGGTGGCCAGCGCCTTGAGGCTGAAATCCACCTGCAGCACGCGGCCAAGGTTGGCCGCATGGTAGCGCGCCGGCAGCTCGCCGCTGGTGACGAGGTGGATTTCGTCCACGTGCGGCGCGATGCCGGCGAGGTAGCGGAAGGTGTGCACCGAGGCGGAGCCGATCAGCAACAGTTTCATGCGGGATCCTTGTGCTGGCCCAGCAGCTCGGCCAGCGCCCGGGTCAGCCGCGCCAGCTTGCGCTCCAGATGCGCGTCGGCCTTGAGCGCGATGTTCATCGGCAGGTTGAGCACGCTGGCGGCCAGGCGCTCGCCGTGCGGCGCGCTGCCGGCGACATAGCCGTGGCGGAAGGAGCCGGCGGGATGGATCACGTCGTCGAACCACACCCCGATGTTCAGGCCGCTGACGGCGGACAGCTGTCGCGCCAGCGCCGCCTTATCGGCCACCGCGAACGGCAGCGCGAACGGGTAGCGCACCCAGTGCGTGCCGGCCGGCGCCGGCCATTGCTGTACGGACGGCAACGCGGCCAGCGCGCGCTGGTAGCGGACGGCCAGTTGCTGCTTGTACGCGATGGCGGCCGCCAGCGTCGGCAGCTGGCGGCGCAGCAGCACCGCCGACAGCAGCGGCATCGCGCGTGGCGGGTGCGGCTCGCCATCGCGGACTTCGCCATCGCCGGAGCGGTAGACCAGCCCCAGGCGCCGTACCGCGGCCATGGTGCAGCGCCCCAGCAGCGGCCAGCGCGCGCTCAGCAGGTGCGCCTTCAGCGTCGCCGCCAGCCGCCACTCGTCGCCGCAAGGCAGCTCCGGCAGCACGGTAGGCGGCAGCTCGCTACCGGCCGGCAGCAGCGCCATGCCGCCGATGCCGCCGGTGAGATTCTTCGAGTATTCGAAGCTGAAAAAGGCGCCGTCGTGATACGTCCCCAGCCACTGCCCGTCGCACTTGGAAGCAAAACCGTGCGCGGCGTCGTCGACAAAGCGCACGTGGCGCTGTTTTTCGCGCAGCCAGGTCGGCACCTCGCACGCGATGCCGAAGTTGTGCGGCACCACCACCACGCGGGTACGCGGCGTGATGGCGGCGTCCAGCGCCAGCCAGTCGAAATTGAGGCTGTCGCGGCCGACATCGACAAAGCGCAGCGTGGCGCCGGTGGGCGGCACCTGGTTGGGCACCACCACGCAGGTGAACGCCGGCACGACGACCTCGTCGCCCGGTTCTACGCCATGCAACTGCAAAAGCGCGGCAAAGGCGGCGCGGCCGCTGTCGAACAGCACGATGCGGCCAACCTCGACCTCGAACAGCTGCGCCAGCTCGATGCGCAGCGCAGCGCGGTGATGGCGGCGGCCGGCGAGCATGGCCGGGAAGGCGGACAGGAACTGCCAGATGCTCAGCGAATTGGCGGTCAGCATAGCGCCTTCACCTTTCTCGCCGGCTGGCCTGCGTACAACCAGCCTGCGGTCAGCTCACCCTTGACCACGCTGCCGGCGGCGACCACCACGTTGTCGCCGATCACGGCGCCGGGCAGCACGATGACGCCGGCGCCGATGAACACGTTGTTGCCGATGCGGATGTCGGCGTCGGTGTGGCAATCGACGAACGCCGTCGCCGTCACATCGGCGGGTATCGCGTTGCTGTGGCAGAACAGCATGCAGCGCGGGCCGATGGCGACGCGCTCGCCGATCTGCAGCCGGTTATCGCCGATCAGGCAGTAGAAATGTGGCGCGATATGGCTGTGCGCACCCAGCGCCAGGCGGCCAGCGCCGTACGTCAGCACCTCGCCGCCCCAGTACAACCGTGCGTGCTCGCCCAGCTGCAAGGCCGCCGGCACCGCGCTGACCGACGGATTGATCCGCGCCGAGGCGGCAAGGCGGGCACCGCGCCACACCAGCCACTGGCGCCACAGCAACAACAGCACGCGCTTAAACATCGGACCTTTCCCGCAGCCGCAGCAGGCGGAACACCCACGCCAGATAGGCCGCAAAATAGAGCGTCATCACCACCGCCATCACGCGGAACGCCAGCATGGCGTCGCGCCCGGCGACATACACCGCGGCAAACACCGCCAGATTGACGATGACGCCGCACAGCACAAACAGGAAGGACGCGCGCTGGCGGCCGATCACCATCGGCACCATGAAGGCCGGACCGACGATGAAGGCGGCGGCGAAGTACGGCGCAAGGTTGGCCGCAATCTCGCCGGCACCCAGCCACGGCGCGCCGAACACCAGCGCAAACAGCGGCCCACCCCACAGCGCCAGCACGCCGAACGGCAGCAGCGACAGTGCCGCCAGCACCAGCACCGCGCGCTTGAGCAGACCGGACAGCGCGCGACCGGACGCCGCCGCCTCGGCCAGATCGCGGAACACCACCTGCGCCACCGCCTGCCCCACCAGCGCCGCCGGCAGTTTCAGCACCCGCAGCACCAGCGCGTACTGGCCGACGATGGCGGCGCCGGACAGCGCCGACAGCAGCGCCAGCATCAGCGAATCCTGGAACGCGACCACGAAGGCGTGCGGCGTGTTCACCAGCGGGAATTCGCGGTAACGCCGCGCCTCGGCCAGCAGCGCGGCACGATCGTGGCCGCGCAGCCACGGCAGGCGCGCCGCGACATCGGCACGCGCCAGCGTCAGCAAGGCGATGACCTGCCCGGCCAGCTGCGACAGGATCAGCCCGCCGACGGCAAGGCCGGACCAGCCGGCCGCCACCTGCAGCAGCGACACGCCCAGCGACTGCACCACCCGCCCCTGCGCGTTGGCCGCATAGCGGCGCTGGCGGTTGTTCCACGCCGTCCACGCTGCCACACCACCGGCCAGCCACACGCCCAGCGGCAGCAGCGGCAGCCACGGCGCCAGCTGCGGCGCACCGAGCAGGCCGGCGATGGCGTCGTGCCACGGCCAGAACAGCGGCAGGGTCAGCAACAGCAGGCCAGTATTGATCGCCAGCGCCAGCAGCATCAGCCGCGCCGCTTCCGGCTCGGACTTGGGCAGCACCACCGCCATGTCGTAACGCGCGGTGGCGATCACCGCCAGATTGGACAGCCAGGCGACAAACACCGCCAGCACGCCGAAATCGGCCGGCGTGTACAGCCGCGTCAGCAGCGGCGCGAACAGCAACGGCAAGGCCTGCGCCAGCGCCGCGCCGCTGGCCAGCGTCGCCACATGGCGCATGAAGCCGCCTGCGGCCAACCTTTGACGCAGCACGCTCAAGCTCATAACAGCTGGATACCGGCCAGCCGCAGCAGCCAGGCGAAAGCGGCGAACAGCAGCATGGTCAGCAGCACGCTGGCGCCCAGCGCCAGCCAGAAACCCAGCCGCGCCTGCAGCCAGGGAAACAGCAGGAACATCGGCAGTGTCGGCAGCACGAACCAGAAGGTATACCAGGCGTGATTCGCCACCTTGTCCGCCGGCTGTCGCTCCAGGTGCAGCCAGATCAGCGTCAGCACCGTCACCAACGGCAAGGACGCCAGCAGCGCGCCCAGCTTGTCGCTGCGCTTGGCCAGCTCCGACACCAGCACCACCATGGCGGCGGAGACGAGGTACTTGAACGCCAGATACGCCACTTAGGCCAGCGCCTTCTTCACCGCGGCGACGATGGCATCCTGGGTCGCTTCATCCAGGAACGGGTGCATCGGCAGGCTCATCACCCGTTTGCCGGCGGCCTCGGCCAGCGGGAAGCTGCCCTCTCCCTGTCCCAGATCGGCAAACGCCGGCTGCAGGTGCAGCGGGATCGGGTAGTGCACCGCGGTCGGCACGCCCAGTTCCTGCAGCGCCTTTTGCACCGCCTCGCGATTGTCCACCTCGATGGTGTACTGCGCGTAGACGTGGCTGTTGCCAGCGGCGATCACCGGCACGCGCGCGACATCCTTCAACAATTCGCTGTAGCGTGCGCCGATGCGGGCGCGGGCCACCACTTCGTCCTGGAAGCTCGGCAATTTCGCCAGCAGCACGGCGGCCTGGATGGTATCCAGCCGGCCGTTGAGGCCAATCACCGGGTGGTGGTAGCGGCGGTCCTGGCCATGCACGCGGATCTCGCGCATTTTCTTGGCCAGTTCGTCGTCGTTGGTGAACACCGCGCCACCGTCGCCGTAACAGCCCAGCGGCTTGGACGGGAAGAAGCTGGTGGTGGCTATGGTGCACAGGTTGCCGGAGCGCTTGCCGTGCTGGCTGGCGCCGAAGCTCTGCGCGCCGTCCTCGATCACCGCGATGCCGTGTTTTTCGGCGATGGCGTTGATGGCCGCGAAATCGGCACACTGGCCGTACAGGCTGACCGGCATGATGGCGCGGGTACGCGGCGTGATCGCCGCTTCCAGCAACGCCGGGTCGAGGTTGTAGGTCAGCGGGTCGATGTCGACGAACACCGGCTTGGCGCCCAAGAGCGCAATCATCTCGCCGGTGGCGATGAAGGTGAACGGGGTGGTGATCACCTCGTCGCCGGCCTTCACGCCCAGCGCCATCAGCGCGATCAGCAGCGCCTTGGTGCCGTCGCAGACGCCGATCGCGTGTTTGGCGCCGGTGTAGGCGGCCAGCTGCTCTTCCAGCTGTTTCACTTCCGGCCCCATGATGTACTGGCCGTGATCCAGCACCGCGTGGATGCGGGCGTCGATGTCGCTTTTTAGGTGCTGGTACTGCGCTTTCAGATCGATGAACTGGATGGACATGGTGTCACTCTCAACAGGGTCAAAGCGGCGTGCAGTGGTTGCCGCCGATGTCGTAACGTTGGCCGCAGGCGGCGCAGTCGTGCTCAGCGATGCTGTCCGCCAGCCGCTCGCCGCACTGGCACATCCAGCCGATGCGCCTGGCCGGGGTGCCGACCATCAGCGCGTGCGGCAGCACGTCGCGGGTCACCACCGCGCCGGCGCCGATGAAGGCGTACTCGCCGACGGTGTGGCCGCAGACCACGGTGGCGTTGGCGCCGATGGTGGCGCCCTTTTTCACCACCGTGCGGCGGTATTCGTTCTTGCGGCTGACGTGGCTGCGCGGGTTGTTGACGTTGGTGAATACCATCGACGGGCCGCAGAACACGTCGTCTTCCAGCGTCACCGCGTCGTAGATCGACACGTTGTTCTGCACCTTCACGTTGTCGCCGATGATCACGTCGTTGCCGACAAACACGTTCTGGCCAAACGAACAACGCGCGCCGATGCGCGCCTGGCTGCAGATATGCACCCAGTGCCAGACGCGGGTGTCGTCGCCGATCTGGGCGCCGTCGTCAACGATAGCGGTGGGGTGGACGGTATAGGCAGCCATGATCAGTACTCCAGCGGCAGGCTGACGCGACGGCCGTCGCGGGCCGACAGGTAGATGCCGACCAGCAGCTCCAGCGACTTCAGTCCTTCGCGGCCGTCAGTTTCCGGCTCCGCCTCGCCGCGCATCACCTGGATCACGTTGTCGTAGTACAGCGGGTGGCCGAAGCCGTAGACGCTGGTGGTGGCGTAGCTGGCGGCCTTGATGTCGTCGTCCATCGCGTGCGGCGCGGCGAATTCCCAGTGCTGGATCTCGTTGACCGCCATGCCGCCGATGCGCACGGTGCCCTTCTCGCCGAGGATGGTGATCGAGCCTTCCAGGTTTTTCGGGTAGGTGAGCATGGTCACGTTCATGCTGCCCAGCGCGCCGGAGCGCCACTTCAGGCTGACCACGCCGCTGTCTTCCACCTCGATGTCGCGTTCCATGGTCGCGGTGTAGGCCTGCATGCTCTCCACCGGGCCGATGATCCAGTCCAGCAGGTCGACGTAGTGGCTGGCCTGGTTCATGAACGCACCGCCGTCGTACTCCCAGGTGCCGCGCCAGTCGGCCTGGTCGTAGTAGGACTGCGGCCGGGTCCAGAACACGTTGACGTTGACCATGTAGATGCGGCCGAAGCGCTTTTCCTGCACCGCGCGCTTGAGCAGCTGCAGCGTGGCGTTGCGGCGGTTCTGCTTGACCACGAACAGGCGCTTGCCGGCCTGGTCGGCGGCCTTCACCATCGCCACGCCGTCCTGCCAGCGCGTCGCCATCGGCTTCTCGGTCATCACGTGGAAGCCGGCGGCGAAGCAGTCCATCGCCTGCTGCGGGTGCAGCCCGGACGGGGTGGTCAGGATGATGACGTCGGCGTTGCTGGCCTTGAGCAGTGCCGCCAAGGTGGCGTGGCCACGGGCGCCGGTACGCGCCACCGCGGCGGCCAGCGCCGCCGGATCGGTGTCGCAGACGTCGGTCAGCTCGGCACGGTCGGCGTGCTGTTCCAGCGCGCCGAAGTGGTTGTTGGCGATGCGGCCGCAGCCGATCAGGGCGAAGCGTATCTTGCGGTCGGTAATGCTGTCGTAAGCAATCATTTCAGTCCTTTCCCGCTGCGGCGTGCTGCCGCAGGCTTTGCCCGCCGCGCAGGCGGCGGGCCCAAAATAGACAAGGGCCGCACGTGGCGGCCGGATCCGTGGCGCGCAGGCGCTCAGATCAGCAAACGGTTGTTGCTGTGCAGGTTGGCCTCTTTCAGCCGCTTCACGAATTCGCCGAATTCCAGGCCGAAACGGCCTTCCAGTTCGTCGGCCTTTTTCGCCAGCGCGTCCCAGCCGGTCAGGCCAGGCGGCTGCTTGAACGCCATCACCGCCATATTGCCGTGGGTGGCGGCCGGCAGCTCGATGACGCAGCCGCCGAAAGCGGCCAGCAAGCGTTCGAGGAAGCTGTGATAGCGCTTGTCGCCGCTCCACCAGTTGGTGACGAAGATGCCGTTGGCGGTCAGTGCGCGCTTGCAGTCCTCGAAGAATTCTTCGGTGGTCAGGTCGGCGACGATCTGCTGGCCGTCGAAGCCGTCGACCATGATCACGTCGGTGGATTCGCGGAACATCTTGATGTAGTCGGCGCCGTCGGCCTCGACGATCTCGAAGAAGTCGCCCTCCGGCGGCAGCTGGAAGAACACCCGTGCCACGGCGACCACTTGCGGATTGATCTCCACCGCGACGCTGATCGCGTCCGGCAGGTACTCGTCGATGAAGCGCGCCAGCGAACCGCCGCCGAGGCCGATCTGCACGATGTGGCGCGGGTCGTCGTTCCACAGCAGGAAGGCCATCATCGCGCGGGTGTAGGTCAGCACCAGGTCGGCCGGATCGTCGAGATCCATCGAGCTCTGGATGGTGGCCGAACCGAGGTGCAGCGAGCGGATGTTGTCGGTCTCGGAGATGTCCACGTCCGGCAACGCGTCCTGGCTGTTGCGCACGCGGCGGCGGAACGGGTGTTGTGCCTTACCCGCCACGGCTGTCTCCCGTCTGGCTGTCGGCCTTGGGCCGCGAATCGAGGATGCTGATGGTGCGCCGGGCAGGAACGGCGGGCGTTGCGGCCAACGTTGCGGCGTCGTCATCGTCCGCATTCGCCAGCGCGACCGGGTCGCGGAATTCTTCCTTGTCGAAGGCGGTATCGCCGCCCTCGAACGGGCTGTCGCCGGTCTTGAGACCGGCAAAGTCGAACAGCTTGCTATCGGCCAGGTGCGACGGCACCACATTCTGCAGCGCGCGGAACATGCTCTCGACGCGGCCGGGGAAACGCTTGTCCCAGTCGTTGACCATCTCCTTCACCACCTGGCGCTGCAGGTTGGGCTGCGAGCCGCACAGGTTGCACGGGATGATCGGGAATTCGCGCAACTGCGCGTAGCGTTCCAGATCCTTCTCGCGGCAGTAGGCCAGCGGGCGGATCACCATGTGGCGGCCGTCGTCGGACACCAGCTTCGGCGGCATCGCCTTCAGCTTGCCGCCGTAGAACATGTTCAGGAACAGGGTGTGCAGCATGTCGTCGCGGTGGTGGCCGAGCGCGATCTTGGTGGCGCCCAGCTCGTCGGCGACGCGGTACAGGATGCCGCGGCGCAGGCGCGAGCACAGGCTGCAGGTGGTCTTGCCTTCCGGAATCAGGCGCTTGACGATGCTGTAGGTGTCTTCCTCGATGATGCGGTACTCGACACCGATCGATTGCAGGTAGGTCGGCAGGATGTGCTCGGGGAAGCCCGGCTGTTTCTGGTCGAGGTTCACCGCCACGATGGAGAAATTGATCGGCGCCGACTTCTGCAGCCCGAGCAGGATGTCCAGCAGCGCGTAGCTGTCCTTGCCGCCAGACAGGCAGACCATCACGCGGTCGCCCTCTTCGATCATGTTGAAGTCGTTGATGGCGTCGCCAACGTGGTGGCGCAGGCGTTTGGTGAGTTTGTTGCCTTCGAACTGGGCCTTTTTGGCCTTGTCGTCGGCAAGTTGCAGCGTGTCGGACATGGAGGACGGCTAAGAAATTGAAAAACAGGCGATTTTAACGTCAAACGCCCGTCCGTTGCCACACAATCCGCCCTTGCCGGCGCACTCAGTCGGCCAGCCATGCCCCCTGCTGTCGCAGCGCCTGATACTCGTCGCGGCTGAGGCGCAGGCGGCAGCCGACGCCGGCGCTGTCCGGGTACACGTCCGGCTTGCAGGTTTCCACCAGCACGCCGGTGACCGCAGGATGACCAAAGGCGATGTCGACCACCTTGCCGAGCAGGTATTCCTGGGTCTCGAACACGCGGTTCTTCACCAGCGCCAGCGTCTGCAGCCGCAGGTAGTCGTAGTCCAGCACCAGCGCGATGTCGTCGCGCGGTGGCACCATGCGCGCCACCTGCAGCACGATGTTGAGCTGCATGCGCTGGCGCACGCCGCGCTCGAAGTCATGGATGCCGATGAAGCAGTCGAACACGAAGTCGCGCAGAAAGATTTCGGCCAGCATCACGCCTCCACCGCAAACATCACGTCACGCGCCAGCGGCAGCAGGTGCTGGCCGTCATCCACGGTCAGCACCTGGCCGGTGATCTGCGCCGCCTCGGCCAGGAAGTGCACTGCCTCCGCCACCGATTGCGGGCGGGTACCCTCGCCCAGCGCCGTCATGCGGTGCGCGCGAGCGAAGTTGTCCGCCGTCTGCTCGCCGCTGAGCAGGGTCAGCCCCGGCGCCACGCCGTTGACGCGCAGGTAGGGCGCCGCCGCCATCGCCTGCAGGCGGATGCTTTCCTTCAGCGCCAGCTTGGACAGGGTGTAGGAAAAGTAGTCCGGATTGAGGTTGAACAGCTTCTGGTCGAGGATGTTGACCACGCTGCCACGCGCATCCTGCTGCCGCAGCCACTGGCCGAACGCCGCCGCCAGCATCAGCGGCGCGCGGAAGTTCACCGCCAGCTGGCGGTCGAACGCCGCCGGTGACAGCTCGAAGAAGCCGTCCTCCTCGAACAGCGCGGCGCTGTTGACCACGCAGTCCAGCCGACCGCAATCGGCCACCACCTGCGCGATCAGGCCGGCGAAGTCCGCGTCCGCCGCCAACAGGTCCAGCCCGTAGCTGCGTGCCTGCGGCAGGCGCGCGACAAGGTTGGCCGCATCGCCAGCCGAGTGGTGATAGTGCACGCACACCTGCCAGCCCGCTGCGGCAAACCGTTCCGCCATCGCCTGCCCCAGCCGTTTGGCGCCACCAGTGATCAACACGACTTTCATCTGCCCTCCCGCCATCCGTTTCCCGCCGTCCGCGCCGACTCTCTGACACAACACGAGCGGCGCGGCGCAAAAGCTGCATGATATATACTCGCCGGCAATTTCACTGACAATTCTTAGCCGCCATGAGCCTGCCAGAACCCTCTGCCGACGCCCTCGCCACCAGCCACGCGCTCAGCCACCGCATCGCCGCCGACATCGCCGCGGCCGACGGCTGGATCGCCTTCGCCCACTTCATGCAGCAGGCACTGTACGCGCCCGGCCTCGGCTACTACGCCGCCGGCAGCCGCAAGTTCGGCGCCGACGGCGACTTCGTCACCGCGCCGGAACTGACGCCGCTGTTCGCGCAGACGCTGGCGCGCCAGCTGGCAGAGCTGCTGCCGCAGACCGCCGGCAACATCATGGAGTTCGGTGCCGGCACCGGCCGCCTCGCCGCCGACCTGCTGCTGGCGCTGGACGCGCTCGGCTGCGCGCCGGCGCAGTACTTCATCGTCGACCTGTCGCCCGACCTGATCGAACGCCAGCGCGACACCCTCGCCCGCCTCGCCCCGGCGCTGCTGCCGCGCGTGCAGTGGCTGCCGGCGCTGCCGGACAGCTTCGACGGCATCATGCTCGGCAACGAGGTGCTGGACGCGATGCCGTGCGAGCTGGTGGTGCGCCGGCAGGACGGCCGCCTGCAGCAGCGCGGCGTTACCATACGCGACGGCGCCTTCTGCTTCGACGACCGCGACTTCGAGGACGCCACGCTGGCCGCGCTGGCCGCCGAGCTGGTGCCGGACATCCCCGGCTACGTCACCGAAATCAGCCTCGCCAACCGCGCCTTCATCCACACCCTGGCCGGCGTGCTGCAACGCGGCGCCATCCTGATGATCGACTACGGCCACAACGCCGGCGAGTACTACCATCCGGAACGCAGCATGGGCACCCTGCTCGGCCACTACCGCCACCACACCCTCCAGGATCCGTTCTACCTGCCCGGACTGATGGACCTGACCACGCACGTGGATTTCAGCGCCGTGGCGCAAAGCGGCCTCGACGCCGGCCTCGACCTGATCGGCTACCTCAGCCAGGCGCAGTTCCTGATCAACGCCGGCATCACCGAGCGGCTGTCGTTCCTGGATGCGGCCAACGTCAAGGACTACCTCCCGGTAGCCAAGGCGGCGCAGCGCCTGCTGTCACCGCAGGAAATGGGGGAAACCTTCAAGGTGATCGGTTTTGGCAAACAGGTGGCCATCGA
The DNA here is from genome assembly GCF_028548395.1 of Vogesella indigofera. Taxonomy (NCBI): domain Bacteria; kingdom Pseudomonadati; phylum Pseudomonadota; class Betaproteobacteria; order Neisseriales; family Chromobacteriaceae; genus Vogesella; species Vogesella indigofera. The sequence continues at coordinate 31,111 of NZ_JAQQLA010000013.1, forward strand.
CTGGGTCGGCTTTAGCAGCGGCGACCGCTGCTACACCCTGTAAGCGGCACCAGACCATTCCACGAAAATAGTTGACACCCGGAAATCTGCTGCGTATAGTCAGCGGCCTTGATGCCTAGGCATCGAGATGTGGCGAATTAGCTCAGTCGGTTAGAGCGACGGAATCATAATCCGCAGGTCCGGGGTTCGAGTCCCTGATTCGCCACCACAGTTTACCGAGACGGTGCCACGGCAAAGTCTCACGGCGAATTAGCTCAGTCGGTTAGAGCGACGGAATCATAATCCGCAGGTCCGGGGTTCGAGTCCCTGATTCGCCACCAGTTTAAAAGCCAGCAGAAATGCTGGCTTTTTCCGTTTCCGCGCCGGCGTCCGTCCGACCCGCAACATCCCCAAGCCCTGCCAGCCGTGCTAAAATCGGCGCAAGCTATTCATTTGCCAGCAAAAACCGTTCGCAAGCCCGTGGCCGCTTGCTTTGGCGGCCCCTGCTGGCATTTCTCATTTACAGTGTGCCCAGCATGAAAAAGGTTTACATCAAGACGTTCGGTTGCCAGATGAACGAGTACGACTCCGACAAGATGGTCGACGTGCTCGGCAGCAGCGAAGGCATGATCAAGACGGAAAATCCGGAAGACGCCGACGTGATCCTGTTCAACACCTGCAGCGTGCGTGAGAAGGCGCAGGAAAAGGTGTTCTCCGATCTCGGCCGCATTCGCCCGCTGAAAGAAGCCAATCCCAACCTGATCATCGGCGTCGGCGGCTGTGTCGCGTCGCAGGAAGGCGACACCATCGTCAAGCGCGCGCCTTACGTCGACGTGGTGTTCGGACCGCAGACGCTGCATCGCCTGCCGGAGCTGATCAAGAGCCGGCAGCAAAGCGGCAACGCCCAGGTCGACATTTCCTTCCCCGAAATCGAGAAGTTCGACCACCTGCCGGCGGCCAAGGTCGACGGCGCCGCGGCGATGGTGTCGGTGATGGAAGGCTGTTCCAAGTACTGCTCGTTCTGCGTGGTGCCGTACACCCGCGGCGAGGAGGTATCGCGCCCGTTCGACGACGTGCTGACCGAGATCGCCGGCCTCGCGGCGCAGGGGGTGAAGGAAATCACCCTGCTGGGACAGAACGTCAACGCCTACCGCGGCCTGATGGCCGACGGCGAGATCGCCGATTTCGCACTGCTGCTGGAGTACGTGCACGAGATTCCCGGCATCGAGCGCATGCGCTTCACCACCAGCCACCCGCGCGAATTCAGCCAGCGCATCATCGACTGCTACGCACGCCTGCCCAAGCTGGTCTCGCACATCCACCTGCCGGTACAGAGCGGCTCCGACCGTACGCTGATGGCGATGAAACGCGGCTACACCGCGCTGGAATACAAGTCCATCATCCGCAAGCTGCGCGCCATCCGCCCCGATCTGTGCCTGTCGTCGGACTTTATCGTCGGCTTCCCCGGCGAAACCGAGGCCGATTTCGAGGCGACGCTGAAACTGGTGAAAGACATGGCCTTCGATTTCAGCTATGTGTTTATCTACAGCCCGCGTCCTGGCACGCCTGCGGCCAACCTTGCCGACGACACCCCGCACAGCGAGAAGGTGCGCCGCCTGGAAGCGCTGAACGAGGTGATCGAGGCCGAAGGCTTCCGCATCAACCAGGGGATGCTCGGCAGCGTGCAGCGCGTGCTGGTGCAGAACATCTCGAAGAAGGACCCGTCGATGCTGGCCGGGCGTACCGCCAACAACCGCGTGGTCAACTTTGTCGGCCAGCCGCGGCTGATCAACCAGCTGGTCGACGTGGTGATTACCGAAGCCAACCCGCACTCGCTGGGCGGCGAACTACTGCTGCGTGAAAGTGACTGAACCATGCGCCTGCCGCTTGTAATATTGCCCCTGCTGGCGGCCTGTGCCAGCCTGCCACCGCCCGATCCGGCGACCATGGATTGCGCGGCGCTGACGCAGGCGCTTGCGCAAACGCGGCAGCAGCTGCAGGATGAGCGACAGGCGCCACGCAGCCCGGTGCAGCTCAATATCGGGCTGGGCGGCGCCATCGGCAGCCACGGCAGCGCCGGTATCGGTTTCGGCGTGCCGCTGGGCACCGCGCAACCGGACCCGCAGCGCATCGCCGGGCTTGAACGCAGGCTGCTGCAATTGCAGCAGCTACACCAGCAACGGCAATGTCCGCCCCTCACGACCACCAGTCCATGACCGAAGCCCACAGCAGCCACAGCTTTACCCCTGTCGACAACGAACGTCTGTCCCGCCTGTGCGGCGCACTGGACGAGAACCTGAAACAGATCGAAACCGGACTGGATGTCAGCATCCAGCGCCGCGGCGAGCAGTTCAGCCTGCGCGGCGAGCAGGCCGGCCGTGCACTGAGCCTGCTGCAGCGCTTTTATGCGCTGGCGGAAAAGCGCGAGCTGTCGGTGCAGGACATCCAGCTAGGGCTGGTCGAGGCACGACAGGATAATCCGCAGGACGGCCTGGACGACACCCCGACCCTGCACACCCGCCGCCGCGACCTGAAAGGCCGCACCCCGCGCCAGAGCCGCTACATCAAGGCCATCTTCAGCCATGACATCACCTTCGGCATCGGCCCGGCCGGTACCGGCAAGACCTACCTCGCCGTCGCCTGCGCGGTGGACGCGATGGAGCGCGACGCGGTGAAACGCATCGTGCTGGTGCGCCCGGCGGTGGAAGCCGGCGAGAAGCTGGGCTTCCTGCCCGGCGATCTGGCGCAGAAGGTCGACCCCTACCTGCGCCCGCTGTACGACGCGCTGTACGACCTGATGGGTTTCGACAAGGTCGCCAAGCTGTTCGAGAAGAACCTGATCGAGATCGCGCCGCTGGCCTATATGCGCGGCCGCACGCTGAACAACGCCTTCATCATCCTCGACGAGGCGCAGAACACCACGCCGGAGCAGATGAAGATGTTCCTGACCCGCATCGGCTTCGGCTCGCGCGCGGTGATCACCGGCGACGTGACCCAGATCGACCTCGCCCGCCACCAGAAGAGCGGCCTGGTCGAGGTCGAGCGCATCCTGAACCAGGTGCGCGGTATCCATTTCCACCATTTCCAGAGCGACGACGTGGTGCGCCACCCGCTGGTGCAGAAGATCGTCGACGCCTACGACCGTTACCAGATCCAAGAAGATGAAGACCGCTAAACGCAATCAAGTGCTGCAAAGGTTGGCCGCACGGCTGGACCTGACCCTCGAAGACCGGCTGGAAGCCGAACAGGCGCTACCGGAAGGCAAGCAGTGGCGCCGCTGGTGCCAGGCCGCGCTGCAGCGCGACGTGCACAAGGCCCAGATCTCGCTGGTGGTGGTCGACGAGGCCGAAGGCCGCGCACTGAACCGCGACTACCGCGGCAAGGACTACGCCACCAACGTGCTGAGCTTCGCGCTGAACGAGGGCGACACCGTCGCCGGCATGCCGCTGTTCGGCGACCTGGTGTTCTGCGCCCCGGTGGTGGCACGCGAGGCCGCCGAGCAGGGCAAGAGCCTGGACGCGCACTACGCCCACCTCGTCGTGCACGGCATGCTGCACCTGCAGGGCCTTGACCACGAAGAGGACGACGAGGCCGAGGCGATGGAAGCGCTTGAAACCGTCATCCTCGGCAAGTTAGGCTATGCCGATCCTTACGCCGCAGAGAAACCCTGACCCGACACCATGGATGATTATTCCAGTAAACCCGCGCCCAACTGGTTCGAGCGCCTGCTCAACCGCTTTACCCACGAACCGGAAGACCGCGAAGAGCTGGTTTCCCAGCTGCATGCCGCCTTCGAGCGCAATGTGCTGGATGCCGAAGCGCTGTCGATGATCGAAGGCGTGCTGTCCTTCTCCGAGCGCACCGTGCGCGAGGTGATGGTGCAGCGCAGCCAGATGGACGTGATCCGCCTGTCCGAGCCGATGGAAAAGCTGCTGTCGCACGTGATCGAGGCCGGCCATTCGCGCTTCCCGGTGATCGGCGAGGACAAGGACGACGTGCAGGGCATCCTGCTGAGCAAGGACCTGCTGCGCTACTTCCTGACGCCCAACGATTTCGACCTGCAGAAGACGCTGCGCCCGGTGGTATTCGTGCCGGAGAGCAAGCGCCTCGACGGCCTGCTGCGCGAGTTCCGCGCCACCAAGACGCACATGGCGATCGTGGTCGACGAATACGGCGGCGTGTCCGGGCTGATCACCATCGAGGACGTGCTGGAAGTGATCGTCGGCGACATCGACGACGAGCACGACCTGATCGAATCGGAAGACGACATCGTGCCGGTGCGCGGCGAGCGCTACCGCGTGCTGGCCACCACCAGCATCGACGACTTCAACGACTTCTTCGAGTGCGCACTGCCGGACGACGAGGTCGACACCATCGGCGGCCTGGTCACCGCCAATCTCGGCTACGTGCCGGTACGCGGCGAAGGTCTGCAACTGCAGGACTGGCATTTCACCGTGATCCGCGCCGACAGCCGCCGGCTGCAGGCACTGCTGGTCGAGCGCCGTCCGCAGGCAGAACGCTAGATGCTGCGTACCCTCGGTTATTTGCTGCTGGTGCTGCTGGCCGGCGCCGCCACCGTATTCGCCTTCGCCCCCTACCGCCTGTTCCTGCTGATGCCGCTGTTGCTGGCGCTGCTGCTGGAACTGGTGCAACGTTGGCCGCAACGCGCCTTCCTGCTCGGCTACGGCTGGGCACTGGCCGCCTATACCAGCAATTTCTACTGGATCTACATCAGCCTGCACGACATCGCCGGCATGCCGGCACTGATGGCCGGCGCCATGACCTTGCTGCTGCCGGCCTATCTGGCGCTATTCCCGGCGCTGGCGGTGTGGCTGGCCTGCCGCATCGGCAACCATGGCGCCAGCCGCTGGCTGCTGCTGTTCCCGGCGTTGTGGACGCTGGGCGAGTGGCTGCGCAGCTGGATGCTGACTGGCTTCCCGTGGGGCGCCATCGGCTACAGCCAGATCACCGAAAGCCCGCTCGCCGGCTTCGCTGCCGTCACCGGCATCCACGGCGTCACCTTTGCCGTGGCGCTGTCCGCCGCCATCCTCGTGCTGCTGCCGCGCTGGCGCCGCCTGCCGCAGCTGGCGCTGCTGGGGCTGGCCACCGCGCTGTGGGGCGGTGGTGCCTGGCTGCAGCAACAGCAGTGGACCAGCGCTAGCGGCAAACCGCTGGCGGTGTCGCTGCTGCAGGGCAATATCCCGCAATCGCTGAAATGGGATCCGGCCACCTTCGAGCTGACGCTGAGTACCTACTACCGCATGGTGGCCAGCGCGCCGCCGTCCGACCTGCTGCTGCTGCCGGAAACCGCGCTGCCGGTGTTCCTCGACGACCTCCCCTCCGGCTACCTGACCATGATCAACGGCGACGCCAGCCGCCGCCAGGCGACGCTGATCACCGGCATTCCGCGCCGCACCGACGACGGCAACGGCTATCTCAACGCGGTGGTGGCGCTGAACGACCCGGCACAGCCGTACTACGCCAAGAACCACCTGGTGCCGTTCGGCGAGTTCATCCCGCTACCGGCGGTGACCGGCTGGATCTACCGCTTCATGGACATGCCGCTGTCCGGCTTCAGCCGCGGCGGTGACAGCCAGACCCCGCTGGCTGTGGCTGACCAACGCATCGCCTTCAACGTCTGCTACGAGGACGGCTTCGGCGAGGAACTGATCGGCCCCGCAGCCGGCGCCACCATGCTCGCCAACGTCAGCAACCTAGCCTGGTTCGGCAGCAGCAACGCCATGAGCCAGCAACTGCAGCTGTCGCAGGCACGAGTGCTGGAAACCGGGCGCCCGATGCTGCGCGCCACCAATACCGGCATGACCGCGGTGATTGATGCTAGCGGCGAGGTGCAGACCGTGGCGGCGCCGGACACCCGGCAGACGCTGACGGCACAGGTACAGGGCCGCAGCGGGCTGACCCCGTACATGCGCTACGGCAATGCGCCGGTGTTGTGGGGCTGTGTGGCGCTACTGCTGGTCGGCATCGCCCTGCACGGCTGGCAGCGTTACCGGCGCCAGTTACTGGCCGCGGCATGAACAAAGCCCGACGCGATGCGTCGGGCTTTTTGTTGCGCACAAGGTTGGCCGCAGGCTTGCGGCCAACCTTGTCATGCCGTCACACGTGGAAGCGCGACACCATCTGCCGCAGATTGCCGGTCAGGCCGTGCAACTCGCCGATGGCACCGGAAGTGTGGCCGGCAGCCTCGGCATTCTGCGCCGCCGCCTGCGCGATCTGCTCGACGTGGCGGGTGATCTCCTCGCTGGCGTGGCCCTGCTCCGACAGCGCCTGCGAAATGTCGTTTACCACCGCCACCACGCCTCCGGCGCTGTCGCGGATCTGGCGGATCGACTCGCCGCCCTTCTCCGCCAGCGCCAGCCCGGATTTCACCCGTTCCACCGCCTCTTCCATATTGCTGCGCGACGCCTCGGAGCCGCTCTGGATCTCGCGGATCATCACCGCGATCTCCTGCGTCGCCTGGCCGGTGCGCTCCGACAGCTTGCGTACCTCGTCGGCTACCACGGCAAAGCCGCGGCCCAGCTCGCCGGCTCGCGCTGCCTCGATCGCCGCGTTCAGCGCCAGCAGGTTGGTCTGGTCGGCAATGTCCTTGATCACCTGCATGATGGTGGAGATGGTCTGCGTCTTGCTGACCAGATCACCGATGGTCAGCGCCGCCTGATCCACCGACTCGTTGATGCGGTGCATCTCGTCCACCGCGCGCGAGATCACCTCGCCACCGTTGTGCGACAGCTGGCCGGAACTGGCTGACACCGCGTGCGCGTGGCTGGCCAGTTCGGAAATCTGCTTGATGCTGGCGGTCAGCTCCTCAATCGAGACCGCCATGTCGCTGGCGGCGCGGCTTTGCTGCTCGGAGCCGGTGGCCACCGCGGTGGCGCTGCCGGAAATATTGCCGGCCATGCCGGTCAGGCTATGGCTGCTGTCGGCGATGCCGCCGACCAGCTCGCGCAGGTGCTGCTGCATGTCGGCCACCGCCGCCAGCAGGCTGTCCTTGTCGCTGGCCGCCACCGGCACCGCAACATTGAGCTGGCCCTGGGCAATCTGGCGCACTACGTCACGCGTCAGCGCCGGCTCGCCGCCCAGCTGCTGCATCACGCTGCGGCGGGTCAGGTAGCCGATCAGCACCACCAGCAGCAGCGCGACAAAGATCTCGGCGAACAGCAGCAGTGCGGTATTGCGCAGCGCCAGCGCCACATCGTCAAGGTAGATGCCGGTACCCACCACCCAGCCCCACTTGCCGCTGGTGGCGAGGTAGGACAGCTTAGGCTGCGGCTGGTCAAAGCCCGGCTTGTCCCACACGTAGGACACAAAATTGCGGCCATTCCCCTCGCGCACCGCCTGTTCGAACAGCTCGCCGAGGTTGACGCCGGTCGGATCCTTGATGGTCTTCAGGTTGGTGCCGGCCAGCTGCGGCTTCGCGCCGTGCGCCACCCACACCCAGCCGGGATCGAAGGCAAAGAAATACTCGCGCTCGTCGTAGCGCATGCTATTGAGCACGGTGATCGCCTGCTGCTTGGCGTCGGCCTCGGACAGCTTGCCGGCAGCGGCCATCTCCTCGTAACCCTTGATCAGGGTGACCGCGCTCTCCACCAGATTGCGCACCTTGTCCCGGCGGTCGGCGTACAGCGAGGCGCGCTCGAAGTACAGCGTGATGCCGCCGATGATACAGAGCAGCACCGCTACCAGCACCACCTGCAATTGCAAACGGCGCCTCAATGACATCGTCCCGTTACTGCTCATCGCTACTCTCCTTGTCGTTTTATGTCGCCGTGTGTGCCGGCGTGCTTATTTAGTATCACTTTATGTAAACCACCACTAGAGCAATTGCCCTTTTTAAAGCATTTAACCAGAAAAAAACCCGGCTTGGGCCGGGTAAAATAGCGATGGAGGGTAATCCCTCATCGATACATGGTTATTTCATTATTGGAATCACGAAGTCGATGGCCGGTTTTCCGGCCAATGCGTAGTAATGATCTGTACGCGGCTATAGCGCCCCTTCCGGACCGTGGCAGTGGTGGGCAGTAAACAACGACACCTTCCCGCCGCTGGCAGCAGTGGAACGCCATCGGCAGCGGAATCGGCACGTGGACCCGGAACATGTCGAGTTGGATATGGCGTATTCGCGCGCCGCGGCACCGGCGCTAGTGAAGATGCGGCTGCCGTAACCGCACTGGGGGCATTGATCAACGGCATGCACTTTCGAAGTCAAGCGCCCGCACCAGCGCCGGAATGCAGCTAGAGTTACTCACAGGGGCGGAAGACTACAGATAGTCGCTATCAATGGCTGCTTGCAGGACGCTGTTAGCAGCAGAAAGTGATTGCCGTGTCTTGGGTGAGGCAACGATCCGCAGCGGCTACCTTTACACCCATGGCACCGCCCAGTGCTGCAAATATGGCCAGCACCGAATAGCATGAATTACCCTGGGCAGCACGATAGCGGAGAGCGGGATGCCATGCCGTGTGTTGGGCAACGCCGATCAGGCGGAACCGAACAATATCATCGGCACCAGCATTTCACGCGCTGCGACCAGCGCTACCAACTGCACAACGGGCAGGCTATGACCGAAGTACCAACTGCCGTAGGCAGCACTGCGGCGAGGTCATCTACTTGGCGAAGGCAATAAAAAAGCCGGCTTGCGCCGGCTTTTTTACTTGAAGCTGCTTATTCAGCAGCTTCTACTGCAACTGCTTCTTCTGCACGATCCACCAGTTCAACCAGTGCCATCGGAGCGTTGTCGCCCTGACGGAAGCCGTACTTCAGAATACGCACATAGCCACCATTGCGGTTAGCAAAACGTGGGCCGAGTTCGTCAAACAGTTTTACAACCATTTCACGATCACGAGTGCGGTCAAAAGCCAGACGACGGTTGGCCAGCGATGGCTTCTTACCCAAGGTAATCAGCGGCTCGGCGACACGGCGCAGTTCTTTGGCCTTTGGCAGAGTAGTCACGATCACTTCGTGACGCAGCAACGAGTTAGCCATATTGCGAAGCATCGCAAGACGGTGGCTGCTCGTACGGTTCAATTTACGATTACTGTTACGATGACGCATTTTAGTGTCCTTTTATCCCGACTTACGGCTTCTCAAGACCAGCCGGTGGCCAGTTCTCAAGTTTCATGCCAAGGGTCAGGCCTTTAGAAGCGAGAACTTCCTTGATCTCATTCAGAGACTTGCGACCAAGGTTCGGAGTCTTCAGCAGCTCGGTTTCCGTACGCTGAATGAGATCACCGATGTAGTAAATGTTCTCTGCCTTCAGACAGTTGGCGGAACGTACCGTAAGTTCGAGATCGTCAACCGGACGCAGCAAGATCGGATCGATCGGCGGCGCCTTTTCAACGATTTCCTCAACTGCGGTGCCTTGCAAGTCTGCAAAAATCGACAGCTGATCAACCAGGATGCGGGCAGCAATACGCACTGCTTCTTCCGGCTCGATCACGCCATTGGTCTCGATGTCCAGCACCAGACGGTCAAGGTCTGTGCGCTGCTCCACACGGGCGCTCTCAACATTGAAGCTGCAGCGGTTCACCGGGGAGAACGAAGCATCGAGCTGGATGGTGCCGATGGTACGGTTGTCATCATGGCTGATGCGGGCGGAAACTGGCTGGTAGCCACGACCCTTCTCAACTTTGACTTCCATATCAATCTTGCCGCCAACCGACAGGTTGCAGATGACGTGATCAGGGTTGATCACCTCAACATCGTGCGGCAATTCCAGATCACCAGCCAAGACAGGGCCTTCACCTTCCTTTTTCAAGGAAAGAATGACACTGTCACGACCATGCAGTTTGAGTACTACACCCTTCAGGTTCAGAAGAATGTCGACGACATCCTCCCGAACACCGTCAAGAGCGGAATACTCATGCAAAACGCCAGCAATAGTAACTTCGGTCGGTGCGTAACCAGGCATCGACGAGAGCAGAATCCGGCGCAGGGCGTTACCCAGAGTATGGGCATAACCACGCTCGAACGGCTCCATCGACACACGGGCGTGTGTAGCCGAAACCGGCTGCACATCGATCAAACGCGGTTTCAGAAATTCCGAAGCGCTGTTTTGCATAGTCATTCCTTAAGAGCTAGCGATTACTTGGAGTAATATTCCACAACGAGCTGCTCGTTGATATCGCTAGACAGCTCGGAACGCTCAGGAGCAGTCTTGAAGACACCTTCCATCTTCTTGCTGTCAACAGCAACCCACGAAGGGAAGCCGATTTGCTCGGCAAGAGCCAAGCCTTCCTGAATACGCACTTGCTTCTTGGACTTTTCGCGAATAGCAACAACGTCGCCTGCTTTCACCTGGAAAGAAGGAATATTCACAATCTGACCATTCACAGTGATTGCCTTGTGGCTAACCAGCTGACGTGCTTCAGCACGGGTAGAACCAAAGCCCATGCGATAAACAACGTTGTCCAGACGGGCTTCAAGGATCTTCAGCAGGTTTTCACCGGTGGAGCCTTGACGACGAGCTGCTTCAGCAAAGTACTTACGGAATTGACGTTCCATAATGCCGTAAATACGACGAACTTTCTGCTTTTCACGCAGCTGTACACCATAGTCAGACAGACGGCCTTTTTTCGCGCCGTGCTGACCAGGAGGGGTATCAAGCTTACACTTGGAATCAAGTGCGCGACGGGCACTCTTCAGGAAGAGATCAGTCCCTTCGCGACGAGCAAGCTTACATTTTGGGCCAATATAACGTGCCATGTTCTCAGACTCTCCGGATTAGATACGACGTTTCTTGGGAGGGCGACATCCGTTGTGTGGTACCGGAGTCACGTCGGAGATGCTGGTAACTTTGAAGCCAAGGGCGTTCAGGGCACGCACGGAGGATTCACGACCAGGGCCTGGGCCCTTGATACGAACCTCAAGGTTCTTTACACCATATTCTTGGGCAACTTTACCAGCGTGCTCTGCAGCTACCTGAGCTGCAAACGGTGTACTTTTACGCGAGCCTTTAAAACCAGCACCGCCGGAGGTAGCCCAAGACAAAGCATTCCCTTGACGGTCAGTGATGGTGATGATGGTGTTATTAAAGGAAGCGTGAACGTGGACGATGCCATCGCTTACGCTTTTGCGTACCTTTTTGCGTACACGCACTGCTGTGTTTGCTTTAGCCATTATCTATGTTCCTTATTACTTCTTGCCGGCGATCGGCTTGCGCGGACCCTTACGGGTACGTGCATTCGTGCGGGTGCGCTGACCACGGCAAGGCAGACCGCGACGATGGCGGAAACCGCGATAAGAACCCATGTCCATCAAACGCTTGATGCTCATGGTAATTTCGCGACGCAGGTCACCTTCAACAGTGAACTTGCTGACTTCTACACGCAGAGATTCCATCTCGGCTTCGGTCAAATCCTTGATCTTGGAAGAAGGATTAACACTCGCGGAAGCACAAATGAGCTTCGCACGAGTAGAACCGATGCCATAGATAGCCTGCAGGCCGATAACGGCATGCGCATGATTGGGGATGTTTACCCCTGCAATACGGGCCATTCTCTTTCCTTAAGCTTTACGAGCTTGAAAAGGTTGCGATTGTAACATACGAAAACCCGGCTAACAAATGTTAGCCTTGTTTTTGTTTGTGACGCGGATCAGTGCAGATCACTCGTACCACACGATTGCGGCGAATGATTTTGCAGTTACGGCAAATTTTCTTTACCGAAGGTTGTACACGCATTTCAGTTCCTTTCTATCTGAAAAGAGCAAGTGCGACTACTTCGCACGGAACACAATACGGGCACGGGACAAATCATAAGGTGTCATTTCTACTGTCACCTTATCTCCCGGCAGGATGCGGATGTAGTGCATCCGCATCTTTCCGGAAATATACCCGAGCACAATGTGTCCATTCTCGAGCTTGACCTTGAAAGTTGCGCTAGGCAAATTTTCCAGGATCTCGCCCTGCATCTGGATGGTATCTTCTTTAGCCATAAAACTGCTACCGTTGACCGTCAGCGACCGGATGCGCCCTTGAAGTTGGCCTTCTTGAGCAATCCGTCATACTGGTGAGACAACACGTAGGACTGAACTTGTGCCATGAAGTCCATTGTCACGACAACAATGATCAACAGCGAAGTTCCACCAAAGTAGAATGGTACATTCCACTTCAGGATAAGGAACTCGGGCAACAAGCAAACCAGTGTGATGTAGATCGCACCAATAAGTGTTAGACGGAGAATGATTTTCTCAATATAACGCGACGTCTGCTCACCCGGACGGATACCCGGAATGAACGCACCGCTTTTCTTCAGGTTATCAGCCGTTTCCTTGGGGTTGAACACAAGGGCGGTATAGAAGTAACAGAAGAAAACGATAGCAGCAGCATAGAGCAGAACATACAGCGGCTGACCAGGATGCAATTTGTCTGCAACAGACTTCAGCACACCCAAGCCTTCGGTATTACCAAACCAGCCCAGTACGGTTGCCGGGAAAAGAATGATGCTGGATGCAAAAATCGGCGGGATGACCCCGGCCATATTCAGCTTCAGCGGCAGATGCGTCGACTGGCCCTGCATTACACGGTTGCCGACCTGTCGCTTGGCGTAGTTGACCAGCACTTTACGTTGGCCGCGTTCAACGAACACCACCAGGTAAGTGACAGCAATCACACCCGCAAACAAGGCAATCGCCAGCAGGATGGACAACGAGCCCTGGCTGGCCAGGGTCAGTGTCTTACCGATCGATCCGGGTATGCCAGCGGCGATACCCGAACAGATGATCAACGAAATACCATTTCCCAAACCACGTTCGGTAATCTGCTCGCCCAGCCACATGAGGAACATGGTGCCGGTGACCAGGGTCACCACTGTCGTTACATAAAACTCGGTCTGACCACTCAGTACCAGCTCCGGTTGCTTGAACAGCATGACAGCAATACCGAAACTCTGGAACGTAGCCAAAAAGAGCGTTGCATAACGCGTGTACTGAGTGATTTTGCGACGGCCAGCATCACCCTCCTTCTTCAACTGCTTCAGCGTTGGAACAATTTCTGAAGCCAGTTGAAGAATGATGGAGGCGGAGATGTACGGCATGATGCCTAGGGCAAACACCGAAAATCTCGACAGGGCACCGCCCGAAAACATGTTGAACATGTCAAGCAGGCCCGTCTGTGACGACTGGAACAACTTCGCTAGTTCTACCGGATTGATACCAGGCACCGGAACGTGGGCACCGATGCGATAAACAATCAGCGCGCCGATCAAAAAGAAAATCCGCTGCTTGAGGTCACCAAATTTACTGGCATTACCAACTAGAGAAGCATTCGCCACGAGCTTTACCTTATTCTACGAAGCTACCGCCAGCGGCTTCGATTGCAGCCTTGGCACCAGCGGTGGCAGCGATGCCACGCAGTTTAAGAGCACGCTCAACCTTGCCGGACAGGATGACTTTTGCGCCCAGAGCCTGCGTCGGCACGATACCGGCTTGCTTCAGGGACAACAGGTCGATCTCGTCAACCGGCATCAGCGCCAGTTCGGACAAGCGAACTTCGGCTACATCGCCAGCAGTCAGGGACTTGAAGCCACGCTTCGGCAGGCGACGTTGCAGAGGCATCTGACCGCCTTCGAAACCTACCTTGTGGAAGCCACCAGCACGGCTCTTCTGACCTTTGTGACCACGGCCAGCAGTCTTGCCCAGACCGCTACCGATACCACGACCCACGCGACGTTTTGCGTGTTTGGCACCGGCTGCAGGCTTAATAGTATTCAGCAGCATATTAACCCTCGCTCTTAACCAGGTAGCTGATCTTGTTGATCATGCCACGGTTAGCAGGAGTATCAATCACTTCAACGACTTGGTTGATCTTCTTCAGACCCAGACCATTCGCGCAAGCTTTATGAGACTCGATGCGACCAATCAGACTCTTAACCAGAGTCACACGGATTTTTTTAACATCACTCATGATCCGCCCCCAGAATCTGAGCAACGGTCAGGCCACGCTTCGCAGCGATCTGCGAAGGAGTTGCCATTTTGCTCAAACCGTCAATCGTGGCGCGAACCACGTTGTACGGGTTGGTCGAGCCATGGATCTTGGCAGTAACGTTGTGTACGCCCAGTGCTTCGAATACAGCGCGCATAGGACCACCAGCTTTAACACCGGCACCCTCTTTAGCTGGCTGCATGAACACAGTGGTCGCACCGTGCTTGCCGACAACAGCATGATGAATAGTGCCGTTTTTCAGCGGAACCTTGATCATGTTGCGACGAGCCTGTTCCATACCTTTTTGCACGGCAACTGGCACTTCTTTCGAACGCCCTTTGCCCATGCCAATACCACCGTCAGCATCGCCAACTACGGTCAGAGCCGAGAAGGCCATGATACGACCGCCCTTCACCACTTTGGTGACGCGGTTTACGCCGATCATCTTCTCGATCAGACCATCGCCACGATCTTCGATCTCGTGCTTAGCCATTCTTAACTCCGATTAGAATACAAGACCGTTTTCACGGGCTGCGTCAGCCAGGGCTTTGATACGGCCATGGTATTTGAAACCCGAACGATCGAAAGCAACTTGGTTGATACCAGCAGCCTTAGCTTTTTCAGCAATGTTCTTGCCAACAACCGCAGCAGCAGCGGTGTTGCCGCCATTGCTCAGGTCGGCACGCACAGCGGACTCCAGGGAGGAGGCGCTAGCCAGAACAACATTACCGGTTGCGTCAATCACTTGAGCATAGATATGGCTGTTAGTGCGATGAACGCACAGACGAGCCACCTTGAGCTCCGCAATACGGGCACGGGTTTTACGTGCGCGGCGGAGTCGAGTCTGTTTCTTGTCCATTTCAGGGCCTCAATTACTTCTTCTTGGTTTCTTTCAGAACCACAACCTCGTCGGCATAACGTACGCCCTTGCCCTTGTAAGGCTCTGGGGAACGATAAGCACGGATCTCGGCTGCGACCTGGCCAACCAACTGCTTGTTGGCACCCTTGATCAAAATCTCGGTCTGAGTCGGGGTTTCACACTTGATGCCGGCTGGCATGGCGTGAACAACCGGGTGCGAGAAACCAAGGGACAGGTTGAGTGCTTCACCCTGGGCTTGAGCGCGGTAACCCACACCAACCAGGTTCAGCTTTTTCTCAAAACCCTTGCTAACACCAATGACCATGTTGTTCAGCAGCGCGCGCAGGGTTCCGGACATGGAACGTGCGAACTTGCTGTCGTTCTTGGCGGCAAATTCGAGCTGGTTATCAACCAGCTTGACTTCAACATCAGCACACAGTGCTGTGCTCAAAGAGCCGAGAGCGCCTTTTACAGTCACTTCTTCAGCACCGAATTTCACTTCTACGCCAGCAGGGATGACTACCGGGTTTTTTGCTACGCGAGACATTCAACCCTCCGATTAGGCTACGACGCAGAGCAGTTCGCCGCCGATACCGGCTGCACGTGCTTTACGATCAGTCATCACACCACTTGAAGTCGAAACGATAGCGACACCAAGACCGTTCATTACTTTAGGGATTTCGTTGGAACCCTTGTAAACGCGCAGACCTGGGCGCGAAACGCGCTCGATCTTCTCGATTACCGGACGACCAACGTAGTACTTCAATTCAATTTCCAGAACCGGCTTTTTATCAGCATCGGTAACAGAAAAAGTCTCGATATAACCCTCTTCCTTCAACACCTGAGCAATGGCCACCTTCAACTTGGAAGAAGGCATTGCAACAACGGCTTTAGCAGCACGTTGGGCGTTGCGGATACGAGTCAACATATCGGAGATAGGATCTTGCATGCTCATTCTGTATCTCCTATTACCAGCTGGCTTTAGTCACGCCCGGGATCTCACCTTTCATGGCGAGTTCGCGCAGCTTGTTACGTGCCAAACCGAATTTACGGAATACACCGCGAGGGCGACCAGTCAGTGCGCAGCGGCGACGCTGGCGAACCGGGCTAGCATTACGCGGCAGGGTCTGCAGTTGCAGACGAGCAGCAAAACGCTCTTCTTCGGAAAGATTCTGGTTATTGATGATAGCGAGGAGCGCTTCACGCTTGCCGGCGTACTTAGCCACGAGCTTAGCGCGCTTCTCTTCACGATTAATCAAAGCTAGAGTTGCCATGTGCTTAGCCCTTGAACGGGAATTTGAACGCAGCCAGCAAAGCGCGGGCTTCCTCATCGGTCTTTGCAGTAGTGGTGATAGTGATGTTCATACCACGCAAAGCATCGATTTTGTCGTATTCGATTTCCGGGAAAATGATCTGCTCTTTAACGCCCATGTTGTAGTTACCACGGCCGTCAAAAGATTTGGCAGAAACGCCACGGAAGTCGCGTACGCGAGGCAGCGAGATCGTAACCAGACGATCCAGGAACTCGTACATGCGTTCACGACGCAGGGTCACTTTGCAACCAACCGGATAGTGGTCACGGATTTTGAAGCCCGCGATCGACTTACGTGCGGTAGTCACAACTGGCTTCTGACCGGCGATTTTTTCCAGGTCGGAAACAGCGTGATCCATTACTTTCTTGTCAGCTACAGCCTCGCCCACGCCCATGTTGAGAGTGATCTTCTCAATGCGCGGAACTTCCATCAGGGACTTGTAACCGAACTGTTTTACCAGCTCTGGTACAACAGTGTTTTTGTAAAAATCGTACAGACGTGCCATCTTCACCCCTTACGCGCCGATAACTTCACCGGTGGATTTGAAGATACGCACCTTGCGGCCGTCCTCAAGCACCTTGAAGCCTACGCGGTCAGCTTTCTGGCTACCCGCATTGAAAATAGCGACGTTAGATACATCAATCGGCATAGTCTTTTCAACGATGCCACCAGCGACACCACGTACTGGATTAGGCTTCTGGTGTTTTTTTACCAGGTTGATGCCTTCCACTACGACTTTGCCTTCCAGGACACGCAGAACGGAACCGCGCTTGCCCTTGTCTTTACCGGTGATTACTACGACTTCATCACCTTTACGAATTTTGCGCATCTGTGGTCTCCTTACAGCACTTCTGGCGCGAGCGAAACGATCTTCATGAAACGCTCGGTACGAAGCTCACGAGTCACCGGCCCGAAAATACGGGTACCGATAGGCTCCAGCTTGTTGTTCAGAAGAACTGCAGCGTTGCCATCAAACTTGATGAGCGAACCGTCAGGACGGCGAACGCCCTTGGCAGTACGCACGACAACAGCGTTGTACACATCACCTTTTTTCACGCGACCGCGAGGTGCTGCATCCTTGATGCTCACCTTGATGATGTCGCCCACGCCAGCGTAGCGACGCTTGGAGCCGCCCAACACCTTGATGCACATAACGGAACGCGCACCAGTGTTGTCTGCAACATCCAAAATGGACTGCATTTGAATCATTTGATTACCTTTCTATCCAACTTAATTCCGTCACTTTCTTTCACCTTCAAGAAGATGAAAGAAACGCCACCTAAAGTAAGGTGGCGTATCCAACGGCCAGTCTTGGACCCCGTAAGGGATGACTTCGGCTGAACACCGAATCACACATTATACAGAGGGGCAAGCCCCCCTGCAAGCATTACACACAGATTAAACTGCGCGCTCTACCAGTGAGGTCACAACCCAAGTTTTCGTCCGGGAGAGTGGACGAGTTTCGCTGATCACAACGAGGTCGCCAGTTTTGTACTGGTTGGTTTCGTCATGAGCGTGAAACTTTTTGGAGCGACGAACAATTTTACCGTAGATAGGGTGCTTAACTTTGCGCTCTACCAGAACAGTAACGGTCTTGTTCATCTTATCGCTGACTACTTTGCCGACCAGCGTGCGGACTACTTTAGTTTCGCTCATCTCAGGCAGCCTTTTCTTTCAGAACAGTGCGGGTACGGGCGATATCGCGACGCACCTTTTTCAGCTCACTATTCTTGGCGAGCTGTTGAGTTGCGTGCTGCATGCGCAGTGCAAATTGCGCCTTCAGCAAACCAAGCAACTCGGCCTTCAGCTCATCAACACTTTTCGCTCTCAGTTCGGATGCTTTCATTGCTGACCCACCTGTTTAATTACAAACACTGTCGGAATAGGCAACTTGGCAGCTGCAAGACGGAAGGCTTCGCGTGCCAGTTCTTCAGCAACACCATCCATCTCGTACAACATTTTGCCTGGCTGAATTTCGGCCACGAAGTATTCCGGACTACCCTTACCCCCACCCATACGAACTTCGGCTGGCTTGGAAGTAATTGGCTTGTCTGGGAATACACGGATCCAGATGCGACCGCCACGCTTGATGTGACGAGTCATAGCACGACGAGCCGCTTCGATTTGACGGGCAGTCAGACGACCGCGACCGATTGCTTTCAAACCAAAATCGCCGAAGCTAACTTTGTTGCCGCGGGTCGCGATACCAGTATTGCGACCTTTCTGCTGTTTACGGTATTTCAGTCTAGTTGGCTGCAGCATTTCGAGCTCCTGCCTTTCTGGATTTCTTCTCTGGTGCTACAGGGGCAGCCTGGACTTGACCTGGCTTGATATCACCCTTGTATACCCATACCTTGATGCCGATAACACCGTAGGTGGTGTGAGCTTCAGAAGTAGCGTAGTCAACATCTGCACGCAGAGTGTGCAGAGGCACGCGGCCTTCGCGGTACCATTCGCTACGAGCGATATCGATACCGTTCAGACGACCGGAGCTCATGATCTTGATGCCCTGGGCACCCATGCGCATTGCATTTTGCATGGAGCGCTTCATGGCACGACGGAACATCACGCGCTTTTCCAGCTGCGAGGCGATACCGTCGGCGATGATCTGAGCATCGATCTCTGGCTTGCGAACTTCTTCGATATTGACGTGCACAGGCACACCAAGACGACGCTGCAGTTCTTTCTTCAGAACTTCAATGTCTTCGCCTTTTTTACCGATAACAACACCTGGACGGGCGCTGTGAATGGTAATACGGGCGGACTTGGCTGGACGCTCGATAACAACACGACCTACCGAAGCATGCGCCAAGCGCTTCTTCAGGAACTCGCGTACTTCGATGTCTTGCTTCAACTGGCCAGCAAAGTCATGCGAATTTGCAAACCATTTGGAAGACCAGTTTTTAGTCACTGCGAGACGGAAACCCGTCGGATGAATCTTCTGACCCATAGCTTACCCCTTAGTTGCCAACACTGAGCGTGATATGGCAGGTCTGCTTCTCAATGCGGTTACCGCGGCCTTTGGCACGGGCGGAGAAACGCTTGAGACTAGGACCCTTATCAACGTAGATGGAAGTCACCTTGAGGGTGTCGATATCAGCGCCTTCGTTATGCTCAGCATTGGCGATAGCGGACTCAAGCACCTTCTTGATGAGCGCGGCACCCTTTTTCGGGCTGAAGGTCAGGATATTCAGTGCCTGGCCGACGGCTTGGCCGCGGATCAGGTCTGCAACCAGACGGCATTTTTGTGCCGACAGGCGTGCATTATTAAGTTGTGCAGAAACTCTCATCGCATCACCTTATTTCTTCTTGGCCTTCTTGTCAGCCGCGTGGCCTTTGAAGGTACGAGTCAGCGAGAATTCACCGAGCTTGTGGCCAACCATGTTTTCGGAAACATACACCGGAACGTGCGTACGACCGTTGTGAACCGCAATGGTCAGACCGATGAAGTCAGGCAAAATCGTCGAACGGCGCGACCAAGTCTTGATTGGACGCTTGTCGCTCGTTGCACGTACCGCATCTACTTTTTTCAGCAGGTGCAGGTCAACGAACGGGCCTTTTTTAAGCGAACGTGCCATAGCTCAATTACCCTTTATTCGAGAAGCGACGACGTACAATCATGTTGTCAGTGCGCTTGTTACGACGTGTACGGAAGCCCTTAGTCGGGGTACCCCACGGACTAACAGGAACACGACCTTCACCTGTACGGCCTTCACCACCACCGTGTGGGTGGTCAACCGGGTTCATGGCAGTACCGCGAACGGTTGGGCGGATACCGCGCCAACGGTTTGCACCGGCCTTACCAATCTTGCGCAGGCTATGTTCTTCGTTGCCCACTTCACCAACAGTGGCGCGGCAGTCAACGTGTACACGACGGATCTCGCCAGAGCGCAGACGCAGCTGAGCGTAGATGCCTTCACGAGCCAGCAGCATGGCGGAGCAGCCGGCGGAACGGGCAATTTGCGCGCCCTTGCCTGGTTGCAGCTCGATGCAGTGGATGGTGGTACCAACCGGGATGTTACGGATTGGCAAGGCATTACCAGCCTTGATCGGTGCTTCGGAACCGGACATCAGCTCAGCACCAACCTTTACGCCACGCGGGGCAATGATGTAGCGACGCTCACCATCCGCATAGCACAACAGCGCGATGTTGGCAGTACGGTTTGGATCGTATTCGATACGCTCAACCTTGGCCGGAACCGCGTCTTTGTTACGACGGAAATCGATGATGCGATACTGTTTCTTGTGACCACCACCCATGTGACGGGTAGTGATGTGGCCGTTGTTGTTACGGCCACCGGTCGAGTTTTTCTTCTCAACCAGTGCGGCGTGCGGGCGGCCTTTGTACAGGTCAGGGTTTACCACCTTGACAACAGCACGGCGACCAGCAGACGTCGGTTTTACTTTTACCAGAGCCATAGTCTATCTCCTTATTCCGCAGCAACAGGGGTAGCGGTCAGGTCGATTTCTTGACCTTGGGCAAGGCTCACGTAAGCCTTTTTCCAGTCCTTGCGCTTGCCGACGAAACGGCCAAAACGCTTGGACTTGCCCTTAACATTCAGCGTGGAAACGCCATCAACCTTGACGTTGAACAGCAGTTCAACGGCAGCCTTGATTTCAGGCTTGGTTGCGTTGGCAACCACGCGGAATACCACCTGCTGGTTTTTCTCGGCAACCATGGTGCTCTTTTCAGAAACTACCGGCGCCAAAATTACTTGCAGCAAACGTTCCTGATTCATGCCCATTGCTCCTCGAGTTGCTTGATGGCATCACGGGTGATAACAACCTTCTTGAAACGAACAAGGCTGAACGGATCAGCTTGCTGAGCTTCAATCACCAGGACGTTTGGCAAGTTGCGGGAAGACAGATACAGGTTCTCGTCGAGCTCGCCAGTGATGAACAGAGCACGATCCAGACCCAGGGATTTCACCTTGGCGGCAAATTCCTTTGTCTTTGGCGTTTCAACTGTCAGGCTGTCCACGACGATCAAACGCTCGTCACGTACCAGCTGCGACAGGATCGTAGCCATACCGGCACGGTATTGCTTACGGTTAACCTTGTGCGTGAAGTTTTCGTCAGGCGAATTCGGGAACGCACGACCACCACCACGCCACAGAGGCGAGGAAGTCATACCGGCACGAGCACGACCGGTGCCCTTTTGACGGAATGGCTTCTTGGTGGAGTGTTTCACTTCAGCACGAGTCAACTGCGCACGGTTACCACTGCGCGCATTTGCCAAGAATGCAGTTACTACCTGATGCACCAGCGCTTCGTTGTAGTCACGGGCGAAGAGTGCTTCAGAGGCTTGCAGGGCTTCGACTTGCTGACCCTGGGCGTTGATCACTTTCAATTCCATCATGCACCTGCCTTCACGCTAGGACGCACCACTACATCACCGTTCTTGGCACCAGGTACAGCACCCTTCACCAGAAGCAGTTGACGCTCCACATCAACACGGACAACTTCAAGGCACTGGATAGTGCTCTTTACGTTACCGTACTGACCAGCCATACGCTTACCCGGGAAAACGCGACCCGGATCTTGCGCCTGACCGATGGAACCGGCGGAGTTGTGAGAAACAGAGTTACCGTGCGAAGCGCGGTTGGAACTGAAGTTGTGACGCTTGATGGCGCCGGAGAAGCCTTTACCCTTCGAGGTACCAGTAATATCGACCAATTGGCCAACCTGGAAAATCTCGACGGAGATGGCATCACCAACGTTCAACGATGCCAGAGCCTCTGCGGACAGAGGGAACTCGCGCATTACGCGAGCGGCATCAACGCCAGCTTTGGCAAAGTGACCGGCCTGAGCCTTGGTTACACGATTTGCCTTGCGAACACCTGCTGCAACCTGAACGGCAGTGTAGCCATCAGTTTCAGCAGTCTTTACTTGCGATACGCGGTTTGCGGACATATCCAGCACAGTTACCGGGATGGTTGCGCCATCTTCAGCAAAAATGCGGGTCATGCCGACTTTGCGACCGACCAGACCTAAAGTCATGTTTATTTCCTTTACAGGCGCCGATTACGATTGACCGGCTTACTCAAAAGAAAAGCGGACTCACCACAATGGTGAGTCCGCTAATGTAACAATAAAATTCAATAACCGCAAGCACTTAGCTCACGGCGCATGAAATAGTGCTGTTACTGTAGCTTGATTTCTACATCCACACCGGCTGGCAGGTCCAGCTTCATCAGCGCATCAACAGTCTTGTCGGTCGGATCAACGATGTCCATCAGACGCAGGTGCGTACGGATTTCCAGCTGATCGCGGGACGACTTGTTAACGTGCGGGGAACGCAGGATGTTGAAACGCTCGATTTTGGTCGGCAGCGGAACCGGGCCCTTAACAACGGCACCAGTGCGCTTGGCGGTTTCAACGATTTCCTGTGCGGAGCGGTCGATCAGGTTGTAATCGAAAGCTTTCAGGCGGATACGGATTTTTTGGCTTTGCATATCGTTCTCGGCTTCCGATTAGGCGATGATTTTGGCAACAACGCCAGCACCAACGGTGCGACCACCTTCACGGATGGCGAAACGCAGACCTTCTTCCATCGCGATCGGAGCAATCAGCTCAACCTTGATTTCTACGTTGTCGCCTGGCATAACCATTTCCACGCCTTCTGGCAGACTAACAGCACCAGTCACGTCAGTCGTACGGAAGTAGAACTGCGGACGGTAGTTAGCGAAGAATGGCGTGTGACGACCACCTTCTTCTTTCGACAGAACGTACACCGAACCAGTGAATGTGGTGTGCGGCTTGATCGAACCCGGCTTAACCAGAACCTGACCACGCTCAACGTCTTCACGCTTGGTACCACGCAGCAGCACGCCTACGTTGTCGCCAGCCTGACCCTGATCCAGCAGCTTGCGGAACATTTCCACGCCGGTGCAGGTGGTCTTGACGGTGTTCTTCAGACCAACGATTTCCAGTTCTTCACCAACTTTAACGATACCGCGCTCTACACGACCGGTCACCACGGTGCCGCGGCCGGAGATGGAGAATACGTCTTCGATTGGCAGCAGGAACGGCTTGTCAACAGCGCGCTCTGGAGTCGGGATGTAGGTATCCAGTGCGTCGGCCAGACGGAAGATCGCTGGTTCGCCGTATTCGGACTGGTCGCCTTCCAGCGCCAGACGAGCGGAGCCGGTCACGATCGGGGTGTCGTCGCCTGGGAAGTCGTAGGACGACAGCAGGTCACGCACTTCCATTTCAACCAGTTCCAGCAGTTCAGCGTCATCCACCAGGTCAGCCTTGTTCAG
>NZ_JAQQLA010000014.1 GCF_028548395.1 Vogesella indigofera
TGGTCCCACGCCTTCCCATTCCGAACAGGACCGTGAAACGCCTTAGCGCCGATGATAGTGCAGATACCTGTGTGAAAGTAGGACACCGCCAGACGCCCCATAAACAAAGCCCAGCTCAATCGAGCTGGGCTTTGTGCTTTGCGGGCGGGCAATGCCGTTTGCGGCCGCGCGGCAATCTCCCGAACGCACAGCACGGCGGACGACAACAAGCCCGGCCTGACGGCCGGGCTTGGCTTTTGAGAGAGACTGAGGGAGGCTGCGGCCAAGCTTGATGGTGCTCTGAACGCCGCCACCCAGCTCAGCGGTTGAACAGTCCCTTGGCGAGGTCCAGTCCTTGTGCCAGCAGGTTGTCGGCCGGCAGCTCACCACCCGGCGTCAGGCTGTCGATCAGGGTGGGCAGGTGGTCGGCCAGTTGCTGCGACAGCTGGCTGCTGTCCAGCCCCAGTTTGGCGGCGACATCGCCGAGCTGGCTCTGGCCGAGTACCGATTCGATCTGCTCCGGGGTTATGCTGAGGTTGCTGCCGGTGCCGACCCAGGAGTTGACGATTTCACCCAGCCCGCCGCTCTGGAATTTCTCGACCAGGCCGCTGACGCCACCGTTTTGCTCCAGCAGCGTATTGGCGCTGCTTAACCAGTTACTGTCGCCACCATTATCCAGCAAACTGCCAATTTGATTGAACAGGCTCATGATCGACCTTTCTATTTGGGGGAGATTCTGGTTTAAACCATAGCCCGGTTACAGACAATGCTTTTCGTACGGATGTTCCTTTTGTCATGGCCGGCTTGTGGTGTAACGGGCTAAGCCGCTGTTTTTATTTGTGTTGCCGTGGCCGGACGAGGGCGATGGCGTGGACTTTGCGGCGTGGCTGGCGCATACTGCCGCGTTCGCATTTTGGGAGAGTGTCATGCCGATCAATCATTTCGATATGCAGCGCCTGGCTGCAGTCAAGCTGAAAGACGATATTCGCAAGAAGGGATCGCCGGACCGTTTCGGCAAGGATTCCAACAACGGCAAGTCCGCCGGCAAGGGCCATCCGTTGCTGGGGCAGTTGCTGCAGCAGGTGAAGCCGCAGTCGAAGTAAGCTGTTGCGGCCAACGGTGGCCGCAAATAAAAAAGCCGCTATTCCCGAGGAATGGCGGCTTTTTGTTTGGGCGGTGTTCAGACGGCGGTGCTGGCTTCCGGCAGGGAGATGCGGTTGTCCTTGCTGAACTGGTAGTCGTGGAACACGTGTTCGGCGCTGAGGATCTGGTAGCTGCCATCGGCGTTGCGATGGGTGGTGTCCTTCAGGCGGTAGGTGTAGTGGCCACAGGTCCAGCAGTCGAAGTTGCGCATGTGGGTGCACAGGCAGGTCTTGTCCCAGATGCGTACGCGGCGCTCGCCCGGATGGGCGGCGTGTTCGCGGTTATAGGCGTCGATGTACTGGCAATTGCCGGAGGCATCGAGCAGGTAGCCGTAGGCCTCGCAGTTGGGGCGGATGATGTCGCCGATCGCCGGGCTGCTTCTCAGCATGCGCATCGGGTAGCCGGTCGGCGAGATCTGGTTGACCTCGATCTCGTCCTCGCTGGCCTTGAAGTATTCCTGCTGCACCTTCTCCGGCAGGCCGCATTCGCGGGTGACGGTGAAGCGGGTGGCGACTTGCACGGCGGCGGCGCCCATTTCCAGGAAGTTGGTGGCGTCGGTGCCGGTGAAGATGCCGCCGGCGGGAACCAGCGGGATGTCCAGCTTCTGCTCGACCAGCCAGTCGCGGATCTCGGCGACGATGGTGGCCAGGTCGTACTGCGCCCAGTCGAGGCCGAAGCCGAGGTGGCCGCCGGCCAGCGGGCCTTCGATCACGATGTAGTCGGGCAGGCGGTTGGTGCGGGCGCTCTTCTTCAGGAACAGCTGCAGCGCGCGCAGCGACGACACGATGATGCCCAGTTTCACGTCGCGGAAGCGCGGGTGGTCCTCGATCAGGGCAAAGCTGCCCAGATGCAGGCCGGCGGCGAGGGTGATGCCGTCGATGCCGGCGTCCATGGCGGCACGCATGCGGACACGCAGGGTGTCCTTCGGTGCGTTCATGGTCAGCTTTTCCATGCAGTTGATGAACACCATGCCGTCGCCGCGCTTGGCGTCCATGGTGTGGCCAACGTGCAGCCTGGTCGCCTCTTCCAGCAGGCCGAGGTTGAACTGCACCACCGACTTGTCGCTGTTCTCGACGTTGAATTTGTACTGCTTCAGCTTGTCCTTGACGTACTTGGTGTTGAAGCGGCGGTCGGTAACGGTCGGCACCATGGCGTCCGAGATGTGGCCGATGCCGCCAAGGCGGGCAGCTTCCAGCGCCAGCGCGGCGGTGGAAATGTCCACGCCCATGCCACCGGTGATGATGGGGACCAGCTCTTTGTCGCCCAGTTTCAGGCGAAAGTCATCTACGCACTTCATTGCTTTGGTGTCCGTTTCCGTGTTGCCGGGGGCCGCGATTCAGGCCGCAGGTCAGCTTTAGAGTAATTGCTCGCTCAATATCATACCATTTTCGGCCCTGCCCGGTCTCGCCGCGTGTGCTGCTGCCGGGCGGCAGTTCGCGGTGGCCGTCGTGGCGCACAAGGCTGGGACCGCGTGTTGCGGCCAACGTTCAGCCTGCGGCGTGCGGCCCTGGCGGCAGTGTGGCGCCGCTGGATGACACGTTGACGACGTTGCCGGCGCCAGTAATGACAATTGGTAGTGGTTCTGCTTTGCAAGCGGGGATTGCTGGCTATAGTGATACCTGATAATTGCTATTTCTTTGTCATTTATGGGGCGGCCCGTGTTGGTGGTGCTGCGATTGTGTGTTGTGGCGTGTTGAAGAGGCGGGGTTATGGCAGTACTGCTTGGACTGTTGCCAACACTGTTACCCATCCTCGGCCTGTTCGGGCTGTATGTGGCGGTGCTGGCGGTCATCCCCGGCGCGCGGCTGCGCTGGCGCAATGCGGCGCTGGCGCTGATCTTTACCGGCGCCATGCTCTATACCCTGGCCTATCCGTTTGCGGTGGCGCCGGGGGTGAGCCTCGACGCGCGCGGCGCTATCCTCGCGGTTGCCATCCTGTTTGGCGGGCCGTGGGTGGGCGGCATCACCGCACTGGCCGGCTGCTTGTACCGGCTGCAGCTGGGCGGTGCCGGTGCCGTGGCCGGCGTGTTCGGGCTGATGCTGAACCTGCTGGGCACCCTGTGGCTGTTGCGCTACCAGAGCCGCCCCTTGCTGGCGGCGCAGCCGTTTCCGGCGTCGATGCCGCAGGTTGCACACCCGCTGCGCCTCGGCCTGCTGGTCGGTTGCTGGGCCGGGCTGGCCGAGGCGCTGTCGCTGCTGCTGATCCCGCCGTGGCAGCAAGGCTGGCGGCTGTTTGTGGATTCCGGCCTGACACTGACCGGCGTGCAGCTGCTCGGCTTTTTCGTGATGGGCAGCTTGCTGTGGACCTATCACCAGCGCCAGCTACTGGAGCTGGCGTTGCGCCGCGCCGAACTGGACCTGCTGCTGGAGCGGCAGGAACGCGACGAACGTTTCGAGGTCATCTTCGAGCAGGCCGCGGTCGGCATCGCGCTGGTGGCGCCCGACGGCAGCCTGCTCAAGGTCAACGGCAAGCTGTGCGACATCCTCGGCCTCGATCGCGCCGAGCTGGTGGCGCGCACCTTCCAGGCGGTGACCTACCCCGAGGATCTGGATGCCGACCTGGCGCGGGTGGCGCAGCTGCTGGCTGGCGAGATCGACACCTACCAGCTGGAAAAACGCTACCTGCGCGGCGATGGTGCCTTGGTGTGGGCCAACCTGACGGTGTCGCTGGTGCGGCACGGCAATGGCCGGCCGCACTACTTCATCAGCTTTATCGAGGACATCAGCGAGCGCAAGGCCTACCAGCAGCAGATCAGCACGCTGGCGTTCCAGGACGTGCTCACCGAGCTGCCCAACCGGCGCCTGTTCCTCGACCGCCTGCGCTACGCGCTGGTGCGCAGCGAGCGCAGCGGTCTGTACGGCGCGATCCTGCTGCTCGACCTCGACCACTTCAAGACCCTCAACGACACCCAGGGCCACGATGTCGGCGACAGCTTCCTGCAGTGCATCGCGCTGCGCCTGCGCGAGTGCGTGCGCGCCGAGGACACCGTGGCGCGGCTCGGCGGCGACGAGTTCGTGGTGATCCTGGAAGGGCTGGGCAAGGACGAGGCCAGGGCGGCCAGCCGCGCCGAGCAGCTGGCGGAGCAGATCCGGCTGGCGGTGGGGCTGCCGTTTTCCTTCGAGCGCAAGGACAGCCCGCGCGTGTTCCAGACCACGGCCAGTATCGGCATCAGCCTGTTCCATGGCGACCACGCCGCGCTGGACGACCTGCTCAAGCATGCCGACCTCGCGCTGTACGACGCCAAGGCCGCCGGCCGTAACACGCTGTGCTTCTACAATATCGAGATGCAGTACGCGCTGGAGATCCGCGCCGTGATCCAGAACGCGCTGTACCACGCGCAGGAGCTGAACGAGCTGCTGATCTACGCCCAGCCGCAGGTCGACCGCGGCGGCCGCCTGGTCGGTGCCGAGCTGCTGCTGCGCTGGCACCACCCCAAGGTCGGCTGGATCTCGCCGAGCCAGTTCATCCCGCTGGCGGAGGAGACCGGTACCATACTGTCGATCGGACAGTGGGTACTGCGCAGCGCCTGCCAGACGCTGGCGCGCTGGGCCCGACAGCCGCAGCACGCGGCGCTGACGCTGTCGATCAATGTCAGCATCCGCCAGTTCCGCCACGCCGGCTTCGTCGACGAGGTGCGTGCCATTCTCGCGGAAACCGGCGCACCGCCGGCCCGGCTGAAGCTGGAGTTCACCGAGAGCATCGTCATCGACAACGTCGACGACACCGTCCGCAAGATGAACCAGCTGCGCCAGATGGGCATCCGCTTCTCGATGGATGACTTCGGCACCGGCTATTCCTCGTTGTCCTACCTGAAAAAGCTGCCGCTGGACCAGATCAAGATCGACCAGAGCTTCATCCGCGACATGACCAGCGACGCCGACGACGCCGCCATCGTCACCGCCATCCTGTCGATCAGCCGCAGCCTGTCGCTGCAGGTGGTGGCGGAAGGAGTGGAAACCGAGGCGCAGCAGCAGTTCCTCTACGATCACGGCTGCGAGCTGTATCAGGGCTTCCTGTATGGCCGGCCGATGCCGCTGGCGGAGCTGGAGCACTTCCACCAGCACGTGCGCTGACGTTTGGCCGCGGCGCGACCGTGCCATGCCATCCAAGATTTCTTAACGAATTGCCGCTCCCGGTTTTCATGGTTAGCCGTTAATCTGCATGCTACGCAGCGAACTCCTTCTTTTCATGTTCCCCGCGCCCGCGCCGGCCCCGGATTCATTCCGCCTGTGGCCGTCGTGGCGGGCGCGGGCTTAACGGCAGGCATAGTCATGAAGCACAAACCCCTCCTGGCGGCGGCGGTCATCTCGGCGCTGGGCGGCGCCATCTGGTGGCAGCAGGGCGCCAACTCCTCGGCGCCGGCCGACGCTGCACGCGGCAAGCGCGCCACCAGCGTCGAGCTCAGCCCGGTCAGCAGCGCGCCGGCCAGCATCCGTCTCAGCACCAACGGCAATGTCACCGCGCTGGACCGGCTGGAGCTGCGGCCACAGGACAGCGGCGTGATTGCCGCCATCCGCGTGCGCGAAGGACAGCAGGTGGCGGTGGGCGAGGTGCTGGTGCAGCTGGACGCCGCCGCGGAGCGGGCGGAGGTGGCCAAGGCGCGTGCCGCGCTGGCCGCCAACCAGGCGCAGCTGAACATAGCCCGCCGCGAGCTGGTACGCAGCCAGGAGCTGAAGCAGCAGCAGTTCATCTCGCAAAGTGCGCTGGACACGGTGCAGGCGAGGGTGGAGTCGCTGGCGGCCAACCTGGCCGCCGACCGTGCGCAGATCGACGCGGTGCAGGTGCAGCTGGCGCGCAAGACGCTGCGCGCGCCGGTGGCCGGCCAGGTTGGCGCCATCAGCCTGTCGCCGGGGGCGCTGGTGCAGCCGGCTATGGCGACCCCGCTGCTGACCATTACCCGCGTCGCGCCGGTGGCGGTCAGCTTCTACCTGGCGGAACGGCAGCTGCCGGCGGTGCGCCAGGCACAGGCGCAGGCACCGCTGACGGTGTACGCGCTGAACGAGGCGGACGGCAGCTGCCATCAGGGGCAGCTGAGCTTCATCGACAGCGCAGTGGACAGCAGCAACGGCAACGTGCTGCTCAAGGCGCAGTTTGCCAACGTCGGCAAGGCGCTGTGGCCCGGGCAGTTCGTGCGCGTGACGCTGGATGCCGGCCACTACCGCGACGCGGTGGCGCTGCCGGTGGCGGCGCTGATTACCGGCCCCGACGGCCAGTTCACCTATGGCGTGGGCAAGGACAACAAGGTGCGGCGCCTGCCGCTGACGCTGCTGGCGGTACAGGACGAGCTGGCCATCGTGCGCGGCGTGGCCCCCGGCACCGCGGTGATCAGCAGCGGCGGCCAGAATGTGCGCCCCGGGGAGGAGGTGACGGTGGCCAGGGGCAAGCCGCGCGCAGCGCCGTCCGCCGTCCAGCCTGAGATGGCCAGCTGCCCGCTGCCTGCGGCCAACGTTGGCCGCACGGCGGCGGCCTCCGCCGCGGCCAGGGTCGCGCCATGATGAACCTGTCCGAATTGTGCATCCGCCGCCCGGTGATGACGGTGCTGCTGTGCCTGAGCCTGGTGATCGGCGGCCTGCTGGTGCTGGGGCGGCTGCCGATCGCCGCGCTGCCGAGCTTCGACACGCCCACCATCAACGTCTCCGCCAACCTGTCCGGCGCCAGCCCGGAAACCATGGCCTCGTCGGTGGCCACGCCGCTGGAAAAGCAGTTCGCCACCATTCCCGGCATCAATATCATCAGCTCCAGCAGCACCCAGGGCAGCACCTCGATCACGCTGGAATTCGTGTCCGGCCGTGACATCGACGCCGCCGCGGTCGACGTGCAGGCCGCGCTGCTGCGCGCGCAGCGCGGCCTGCCGGCCGAGATGACGCAGCTGCCGTCCTATCGCAAGGTCAACCCCGCCGACGCACCCATCCTGCTGCTGGCGGTGAACTCGCCGTCGCTGGCGCTGACCGCGCTCAACGACTACGCCGAAAACCTGGTGTCGCCGACACTGTCGACGCTGGAGGGCGTAGCGCAGGTGCAGATCTTCGGCCAGAAGCGCTACGCGGTGCGCATCAAGCCGGACCCGCAAAAGCTGGCGGCGCTGGACCTGACGCTGGAAGACATCGCCACCGCGGTGCGTGCGGCCAACGTCAACACGCCGCTGGGCACGCTGGAAGGCCCGGCGCAGATCCTCACTATCCAGAGCAACCGCCAGCTGCGCAACGCCGCCGAATTCGCCGCGCTGGCGATCGCGCAGCGACAGGGCGGCGTGGTGCGCCTGGCCGACGTGGCGACGGTGGAGGACAGCGTGGAAAACCTGAAGACCGGCAGCTGGGTCAACGGCGAACGCTCCATCGTGCTGGCGGTGTTCCGCCAGGCCGACGGCAATACCGTGGCGGTGGTCGACGCCATCCGCGCCGCGCTGCCGAAGCTGGAAGCGCAGCTGCCCGGCTCGGTGCGCATCGCGCCGCTGAGCGACCGCTCGGAGTCGATCCGCGAGGCGGTGCACGACGTCAACCTGACGCTGATGCTGACGGTGGCGCTGGTGGTGATGGTGATCTTCATCTTCCTGCAGCGTGCGGCGGCGACGGCGATCCCGGCGCTGTCGCTGCCGGTGTCCATCATCGGCACGCTGGCACTGATGTTCTTCCTCGGCTTCAGCCTCAACAACATCACGCTGCTGGCGCTGACGCTGGCGGTGGGGCTGGTGGTCGACGACGCGGTGGTGGTGCTGGAGAACATCGTGCGCTACCGCGAGCAGGGGCTGTCGGCGCTGGAGGCGGCGCTGCGCGGCTCGCGCGAGGTGGCGTTCACCATCCTGTCGATCTCGCTGTCGCTGGTGGCGATCTTCATCCCGATCTTCTACATGGAGGGCGTGATCGGGCTGCTGTTCCACGAGTTCGCGGTGGTGGTAACCATGGCGGTACTGGTGTCGGCGCTGGTGTCGCTGACGCTGATCCCGATGCTGGCCGCCCGCTTTCTGCGCGGCGACCAGTCGCACGGCACGCTGCACAATCCGCTGGCGCGCAGCTTCGAGCGAGCCTTCGCCACGGTGCTGGCGGCGTACCAGCGCACGCTGGACGGGGCGCTGCACTGGCGCCGCACCACGCTGCTGGTGGCGCTGCTGACCTTCGCCGGTTCGGCGTGGATGTTCATGGTGATTCCGAAGGGCTTTTTCCCGAACGAGGACAACGGCCAGATCACCATCATCACCGACGCCGGCCAGGACGTGTCCTACCAGCGGCTGGCCGAGCTGCAGCAGCGCGCCAGTGACATCGTGCGCGACAACCGCCACGTCGCCAGCGTCACCTCGTCGCTGAACAGCGGTGGCGGGCGCATGTTCGTGTCGCTGAAGCCGCGCGGCCAACGTCCGGACATGGACCGCGTGGTCGGCGAGCTGCGCCGCGAGCTGGGCCGCGTCACCGGGCTGACCTCGTTCATCAACCCGGTGCAGAGCCTGCGCCTGGGCGGCCGCTCCTCCAAGAGCCGCTACCAGTACGTGCTGCAGAGCGTGGAGTCGGCGGCGCTGTACGAGTGGTCGGACAAGCTGGAACGCGCGATGCGCGCCGAGCCGATGTTCCAGGACGTGACCAGCGACGCCCAGCTCAAGGGGCTGCAGGCGCAGCTGGTGGTCAACCGCGAACAGGCGGCGCAGCTGGGCGTCAGCCTGCAGGCGATCCGCAACACGCTGTACGCCGCCTTCGGCCAGCGCGAGGTGTCCACCATCTACACTCCGTCCGACAGCTACCCGGTGGTGATGCAGTTGGATGAGCGCTACCGCATCAACGAGAACGACCTGACGCGGCTGTCGGTGCGCAGCAGCAACGGCACGCTGGTGCCGTTGTCGGCGCTGGCCAGCGTACAGCGCAGCGTCGGGCCGGTGTCGGTGAACCACCAGGGCCAGCTGCCGGCGGTGACGGTGTCGTTCAACCTCGCCCCCGGCGTGGCGCTGGGCGATGCCGACACCAGGCTGAAGGCGATCGCCGCCGACATCGGCCTGCCGGCCAGCATCTTCACCAGCTACGGCGGCGACGCCGCGGCCTTCGCCCAGTCGCAGGGCAGCCAGACCGTGCTGCTGGCGGTGGCGGTGCTGGTGATCTACGTGCTGCTGGGCGTGCTGTACGAGAGCTACATCCACCCGCTGACCATTCTCGCCGGCCTGCCGTCGGCGGCGATGGGCGCGCTGGGGGCGCTGATGCTGTCCGGGCAGGAGCTGACCATCATCGCCAGCATCGGCATCCTGATGCTGATCGGCATCGTGAAGAAGAACGCGATCATGATGATCGACTTTGCGCTGGCGGCGCAGCGCGAGCAGGGCATGACCCCGTTCGACGCCATCCGCACCGCCTGCCTGCTGCGGCTGCGCCCGATCCTGATGACCACGCTGGCGGCGATGATGGGCGCGCTGCCGATCGCGCTGGGGCTGGGGGCCGGCGCCGAACTGCGCCAGCCGCTGGGGCTGGCGGTGGTCGGCGGGCTGGTGTTCTCGCAGCTGATCACGCTGTACATCACCCCGGTGCTGTACCTGTGGTTTGACCAGCTGGGGTCGCGCCGCGCCGCCGTGCCGCAGGCGGCATAGCGCGTTAGCTGGCCGGTCGGCATCGCGACAGCCCGGGGCTTGCCTGCGGGCTGTCGCTTTTTTTATTTGCAGCCATCATGATTTGATAGTTGTTGCTTTGTTTAACTGCGGCCATTTGCTAGCAAACACATCAACCCTGCTGCCGTCAGGGTTGGCCGCAGCCCGCGCCACGCCGCCTTGATTGCCGCCCCGCAGTGCACACGGCATAATCTATTGATTATCAAACGACAAAAGAGATTTACATGGCAATGCTGGGCCTGCGGGGAAAATCGTTGCTGGCATTATTGCTGGCCTGTCTCATTGCCTTGGTGCCGGCCGCGCTGATCGGCTGGCAGGTGGTGGACAGCATCCGCACCCACTTCGGCGAGGCGTTCGCGCGCAACACCACGCTGCTGCAGCGCGAGAAGATCTTCGCGCCGCTGTCGCGCGAGCTGGCGCTGTCGCTGCGGCTGGCCGATTCCGAGGTCACTCGCCAGTGGTTGCGCGACGAGACCGACGTCGCCAAGCGCGAGCTGTTCTTCCGCGAGGCGGAGGGCTACCGCCGCGATTTCCGCGACCACTCCTACTTCCTGATCAGCAACCGCACCCACGCCTACTACTTCAACGACGGCAAGAACCCGCACACCGAATCCGCACGCTACCTGCTGCGCGCAGACAAGGCCGACGACGGCTGGTACTTCAATACCCTGCGCGATACCGCCACCTTCAACATCAACGTCAACCACGACAGCCAGCTGAAGGTGACCAAGGCGTGGATCAACGTCATCGTGCACGAGGACGGGCAGAAGGTCGGCTTGGCCGGCACCGGGCTGGAGCTGACCACCTTCCTCAACGACTTCATCCGCAGTCGCGAAGCCGGCATCACGCCGATGATCCTCAACCGCCAGGGCGCGATACAGGCGCATCCCGATCCGCGGCTGATCGCGCTCAACTCCGTCTCCGGCAAGGGGCAGGCGGCGCGTGGCGGCCTGCAGCTGGGCGATGCCCAGGAGCAGCAGGCGCTGCGGCTGGCGATGCGGCAGGCCGAATCCCGTCCCGGTGAGGTCGCCATGCTGTGGGCGACGCTGGGCGGCAAGCAGCAGCTGCTGGCGCTGAGCTTCATCCCGGAGCTGGGCTGGCACGTGGTGACCGCGGTGGATCTCAATGCGGCGCGGGTGTTCGACGGCCCGTGGCTGACCCCGGCGCTGATCGCGCTGGCGGTACTGCTGGCGGCGCTGCTGCTCGGCTTTGCCTACGCGGTGGAAAAGCTGGTGTTGCGCCCGATCAGCCAGCTGCGCAAGTCGGCACAGGCGATGGCGGCGGGGCAGTATGAGGTGGCGCTGCCGGCGGAGCGCGACGACGAGATCGGCGAGCTGAGCGCCGCCTTCGGCGTGATGGCGCACAAGGTGCGCAGCCATACCAGCGAGCTGGAACACCGCGTGCGCGAACGCACCCGCGCGCTGGAAGAGGCCAACCGCGAGATGGCGGCGGCGCACAAGAAGATCGACGACTCCATCGACTACGCCAGCCTGATCCAGCGCGCGATGCTGCCCGACCGCCAGCTGGTGCAGGCGCTGGGCGAGAAGCACGCGGTGCTGTGGCGGCCGCGTGACGTGGTCGGCGGCGATTTCTACGTCTATCGGGCCGGCGAGCACACCCTGCTGTTCGGGGTGGTCGATTGCGCCGGGCACGGCGTGCCGGGCGCGCTGATGACGATGCTGGCGCACGCCGCCATCGACCAGGCGATTGTCGACGTCGGCATGGACGATCCGGCCGGCATCCTCACCCGCTGCGACCGCATCCTGCGCGGCATGCTGCGCGAGGAGCGCAGCGGCCACGTGCTGGCCACCAATATGGACGCCGGTTTTGCCTGCGTCGATCTGCAGGCGCGCACGGTGACCTTCGCCGGCGCCAAGATCGCGCTGTACTACAGCGACGGCGACGACGTCGGCGAACTGCCCGGCGCGCGGCGTGCCATTGGTGACAAACGCATCGGCGAGTACCAGAATGCACAGTTGCCGCTGCAAGCCGGGCGCAGCTTCTACATGACCACCGACGGTTTTCTCGACCAGGCCGGTGGCGAGCTGGGCTTCGGCTTTGGCAGCAGCCGTTTCGCCGAGATGATCCGCCGTCACGCGCGTCTGCCGCTGGACGAGCAGGGGCAGGCATTCAGCGCCACGCTGGCCGAGTACCAGGGCCGGCACGCGCAGCGCGACGACATCACCATGCTGTGTTTCCGTTTTGACTGACGCCCAACCAGGGGGAGCTTCCATGGAACCGTTTGACCTGTTCAGCATGCGCGAGAGCTATAACCGCCAGCAGATCATGCTGTGCTTCAATGGCCCGATCTCGCGCAGCCTGATCGAGGAAATTGGCAACGCACTGCGCAACTACCTGGCGGCGGATCACGCGCACCCGTCATCGGCGATGGATGTGTTCGGCGTCTACATCGAGCTGACGCAGAACATCCGCCACTACGCGCAGCAAAAAGGCTGGACCGAGACCGACGCCAGCGCCACCGTGGTGGTGGCGCGCAACGACGCCGGCCACTACGTGGTGTCTGCCGGCAACATCATCGAGCAGGCCGATGGCGAGGCCCTGCTGGCCTGCATCGACGAGCTGGCCGGCCTCGACAAGGCGGCGCTGAAGGCGCGCTACAAGGAGCAGCTGCGCAAGCCGCGCGAGGCCGAGGCCGCCAGCGGCGCCGGGCTGGGGCTGATCGACATCGCCCGCAAGTCCAGCGCACCGCTGCAGGGCAGCCTGCGGCAGTTGACCGATGGCCGCGCCTTTGTCAGCCTGCGCGCCGAGATCTGAACCATTACCGAGCACCCAGAAGATGAGCAACTTCTCCATCCCCGGCAGTCAATCCACTCCCGCCATCGACGGCGACTGGGACCACGGCATCCTGTCGATGCAGGGGGATTCCTATCCGGAAAACTCCTACGAACTGTTCCAGCAGGTGTTCAGCTGGGTCGAGCGCTTCCTGCTGGAAGCCGGTCGCCCGTTGACGCTGGAGCTGCGCCTGTTGTACCTCAATACCAGCAGCATCAAGGCGATGATGGACATCCTCGACCTGCTGGAAGAAGCGCACCACGATGGCAAGCCGGTGGCGGTGAACTGGCGCTATGACCCGCGCAACGAGCGGGTGGCGGAACTGGCCGAAGAGTTCAAGGAAGACTGCACCTTCCCGTTTGCCATTGTCGCGCTGGATTCGGCAGCCAGCGCATCATGAGCCGCGACAACGGTGAGCTGGAAGAGCTGATCAAGCGCCTGCTGGCGGATCCGGACCTGCGCGAGCATCCGCTCAATTTCGCGCTGGGCCAGCTGTGGTTCCAGTACCGCGAGCTGCTCAACCGCATGGAGCGCATCACCCGCATGTCGGACGCCTACCAGAGCATGGCGCGGCAGCGCGAGCTGAGCCTAGCCGAGCGCTTTGACAAGCAGCTGCGCCAGCTGGAAAAGGTGGCGCGCATTTCCGACCGCTACCAGCACATGATGCGCGAGCTGAACATCGCGCTGAAGGAAGCCGCCACCCACGACCCGCTTACCGCACTGGCCAACCGCCGCCCGCTGATCGAGCGGCTGAAGGCGGAGGTGGAGCGCAGCGAACGCCTCGGCCACACCTTCTGCGTCGCCATGCTCGACATCGACCGCTTCAAGCGCATCAATGACCGCCACGGCCACGATGTCGGCGACACCGTGCTGATCGAGACGGCGCGGGTGATGGAGGCGGAGGTGCGCGAGTACGACCTGTGCGGCCGCTGGGGCGGCGAGGAGTTCCTGATCATCCTGCCGGAGTCGACACTGGCGCTGGCCGACGATATCGTCCGCCGCGTGCGCGGCAGCATCGGCCAGCTGAAGGTGCGCGTCAGTGACGAGGTGCTGTCGATCACGGTCAGCGCCGGGCTGGCGCAGTACGCCGGCGACGGCGAGAGTTATTCCGACCTGCTCAACCGTGCCGATGCCGCGCTGCTGCAGGCCAAGCGCGACGGGCGCGACAGCCAGCAACTGGCAGTCTGAGCCGCCCGCCGGCGAGCGGTTTCCCCTGCGGCGTTGCCGCCACGCCTTTTCCCTCGTTTTCCTTTCACGCCACGCCGTGCGCCAGCATCAGCCGGTGTCGGTGCCCGTTTCGGCAAACTCTGCCAGCGCCCAATCGCGGAACGCGATCACGCTCGGCAGGTCGGCCAGCTCCTGCGGGTAGATCAGGTAGTAGGCCCACTCGGTCTGCAGCGCGATGTCGGACAGCGCGATCAGACTGCCGTTGGCCAGTTCCTCGCCGATCATGCTCTCGTCGGCGAGGGTGATGCCCATGCCGCGCAGGGTGGCGGTGATCGCCAGATCCAGTGTGTCGAAGGTGTAGGCGTCGAGATTGCCGCTGACCGGCACCCCGGCCAGCGCAAACCAGTGATGCCAGAAGTTGTCGTCGTGCGACGGGTGCAGCAGCGGGTAGTCGCGGAACGCTGCCGGCGCCGGTGGGGCGGCATCACCGAGCAGTGCCGGTGCCGCTACGGGGATGAAGCGCGCCGGGCGCAGGCGGTGGTAGACCAGCCCCGGTTCCTTGGTCAGGCTGGCCTGGAACGAGATGTCGTACTCGCGGCTCTTGAAGTTGGGGTCAAAGCCGGTGATCGAGATCATGCTGACGATCAGCTCCGGGTGGCGGGCGCGGAAACCGGCCAGCTTGGGCAGTACCCAGCGCGCGGCGATCGACGGACTGGTCTTGATGCGCAGCTCGCGGCTGCGGCGGTTGATGGCGTCGCTGGCCGCCTCGATGCGGTGGAAGGCGTCGCGCACCGCCGGCAGCAGCGCCATGCCCTCCGGTGTCAGCGCCAGTCCGCGCGCCTGGCGCACGAACAGCTGCAGCCCGTAGTGCGCTTCCAGCGACTGGATGTGGCGGCTGACCGCGCCCTGGGTCAGGTGCAGGGTGTCGCCGGCCCGGGTGAACGACAGCTGTTCGGCGGCCACCAGGAACACGCGCAGCGCGTTGAGGGGAGGGAGTTTCATCTACGGATTCGCCATGAGTTTTATGCATGGTAAACATGCGTATTAATGCTTTGTCAACCATGGGCCTTGCCCGTATTCTCTAGCGCGCTGCCGATAAAGATGAATGACTTAGCGCACTGTGCGGCGCTGATTATCGGGGTGCCTTATTTTTGAGCAATGCAATATTCTCATGCGCTGCTCCAGCGCAAGATTGTTTTTGTTCTGACGGATTTTTTGGCATGACCCGCTTGCGGCGGGTGGCCAGACGAATGAAGGGTGCGCTTGCGGCGTGGCCGCAAGCGCATCATGAGGAACCTGCCCTGTCCGACAGGTGTGTGGTAGGCGTGATGCCGCAGCAACGAATGGGTCGTGCTGCGGCGGATCACCACGGTGTCCGGCGTCGCCGGGTACTGGCTGTATCGCCCTGTTTGTCAGGGTTTGCTCTGTCTCACGGTGTCCCGCCGGATCATGATCCGGCGGGGTTTTTTTTTGCCTTGCGGCCAAGGTTGGCCGCAACGGCATGTCCGCTTAGATCTCCGCCCACATCCGCAGCAGGTTGTGATACAGCGCGGTCAGGTTCACCACTTCCTCGCTGTCCCCCACCTGCTGGCGCAGCGCGATGATCGCCATGTCCATGTCGAACAGCATCGCGCGCTTGGCGTCATCGCGGATCATGCTCTGCGTCCACATAAACGAGGCCAGCCGCGCGCCGGCGGTGACCGGCTCCACCCGGTGCAGGCTGGTGGACGGGTACAGGATCATGTCGCCGGCCGGCAGCTTGACGCTGTGCAGGCCGTAGGTGTCTTCCGCCACCAGCTCGCCGCCCTGGTACTCGTCCGGATTGCTGAAAAACAGCGTGCACGACACGTCAGTGCGCACGTACTGGCCGGAGAGCGGGTCGCTGCGGATGGCGTTGTCGACGTGGTTGCCGTAGGTCATGCCGCCCTGGTAGCAGTTGAACATCGGGGTCATGGTGAGCTTGGGCAGCGCCGCCGACATGAACAGCGCATTGCGTGCCAGCGCGCGCTGCACCAGCGCCGCCAGTTCTCGCGCGGGCTCGCCCTGTGGCGGCAGTTGCAGATTGTGTTTGACGTCGAGCGCCTGGTGACCGGCGGTGGCGCGGCCGTCCTGCCACTGGGCATTGGCCAGCAGCATGCGGGCGTGGGACAGCTCTTCGACGGTGAGGACTTCGGGGATGTGCAGCAGCATGAAGGTTTCCTGATCAAAACGGGGTTGGCAGACGCAGGGGACGGGGTGGCGCATCCTGCCAGCGTTTTGGCGAGCGTTCTGCCGCGCTCGCCAAAACGGCCTTGCGGCCAACCTGTGTACGACAAGGTTGGCCGCAAGGCGCGCGGGCTTAGTACTTGTAGCCCACGGTCAGCTGTACTTCACGCGGCGATGCGGCGGAGGCATGGCCGCCGTACAGTGCGTCGTAGTACTTCTTGTTGGTGAGGTTGTTGACGTTGAGGCGCACATTGTACTTGCGCTCCTCGTACGACAGCATCGCGTCGGCACGGGTGTAGCTCGGGGCGAAGCGGGTTCTGGACTGGTCGCTGCTGCCGTCAGCCACGTAGCGCTTGCCGGTGTAGTACAGGCCGACGCCGGCGGTCACCTTGTCGGTGACCTTGTAGGTGGTCCAGATGTTGGCGGTCTTCTTCGGAGTGTATTTCGGCACCGCACCCTTGTTGGCGTCGGTCGGCGCGTTGCTGGCCCAGCCCTGGTCGATCTTCGGATCCATCAGCGTGGCGCCGGCAAACACTTCCCACTTCTCGTTCAGGCGGCCGGCCACTTCCACTTCGACGCCGTCGGTGTGGCGCTTGGCGTAGAGGATGGCGACATCCGGCGACAGTGCGTCGGTGTTGCGTTCGTTCAGCTTCTCGGTGCGAAACACGGCGGCGCGCAGGGTGGCGTCACCGTCGGCCAGATCCCACTTGGCGCCGATTTCATAGTGCTTGTTGCGCTCCGGTTGCTGCTTGTCGGTGGTCAGGCCGGCCGACAGGTCGAACTGGTAGGCCTCGCCGGACGGGTTCATCAGGCTGCTGTAGCCGAGGTAGTAGCTGGATTCCTTGGTCGGCTGCCAGATCAGGCCGGTACGGTAGCTGAGACCACGATCGTCACGCTTGCTGCTGCCGGTTTGCACGCCGGTGGTGGTGTTGTAAGTCTTGTAGGTGCCTTCCAGCTGGTCCATGCGTAGGCCGGCCATCACCTTCCACTGCTGGTTCAGTGCCATGGTGTCGGTGACGTAGGCAGCCAGGTTGCGGGTCACGAAGTCGTTGGAGCGGTGGCGGGTGTAGCCGCCGGTGTAGAAGCCTTCCGGATCACCGACGCTGCCGACCACGTTCGGTACCGCGGTCGTGGCACGGATGCTGTACGCGTTCTGCGTTTCGCGGGTGAATTCCACGCCGGCCAGCAGTTCGTGACTGAGGCTGCCGGTGTCGAACTTGCCGTTGTAGTCGACGCTCAGCGACTGGGTCTCGTTCAGCGAGCCGCGCAGCTTGCCGCTGTAGCCAAGCTGGGTGGCATCGGTGACCGGGGTGC
Source organism: Vogesella indigofera (assembly GCF_028548395.1). Lineage (NCBI taxonomy): Bacteria > Pseudomonadati > Pseudomonadota > Betaproteobacteria > Neisseriales > Chromobacteriaceae > Vogesella > Vogesella indigofera. The sequence goes on from NZ_JAQQLA010000014.1 coordinate 17,180, forward strand.
CGGCCGGCGAGTTGCGCAGCTGTGGCTGCGACACGATCACCTGGCGGTCATAGCGGCCGACGCGCAGCTGGGCGGCGATCTCGTTCTTGCTGTCCAGTTTGTGGGTGGCGCGCACGGTGCTGATGTCGGCGGTGATGTCTTCGCTGTTCATGCCCTGCAGGCCGTAGTAGCGGTCCACCGGCACGTCGATCGGCTGCAGCGTGTTGGGATCGAACGGCACGCCCAGCATCGGGGTGTTGTTTTCCTTCAGCTGCATGTGCGACAGCACCACCGTGGTCGGTTCGCCGAGGCCGAAGGCGATCGACGGTGCGATGCCGTGACGCTTGGATTCGCTGATGCCGTCCGGGCTGCCATCATTGGTGGCCATCACGTTCAGGCGGATGGCGGCGGTATCGGACAGCGCCTGGTTGATGTCGGCGGTGCCGCGATAGAAGTCGTTGGTGCCGATGGTGGTGGACAGTTCCACCTGCTCGCCGGCAAACGGGGTTTTGCTGACCTGGTTGATCACGCCGCCGGTGGAACCGCGGCCGAACAGCATCGAGCTGGCGCCCTTCAGCACCTCGATGCGCTCGTCGTTGAACGGGTCGCGGTTGTACTGTGCCACGTCGCGCTGGCCGTCGCGGTAGGTATCGCCAAAGGCGGAGAAGCCGCGCAGGATGATGGAGTCGCCGGAGCGGCCGCCCTCACCGGCGACGAAGGTGATGCCGGACACGTTCTTCAGCACGTCCTTCATATTGATGTCGCCCTGGTCGGCGATCAGCTGGCGGGTGACCACCGATACCGCCTGCGGTATATCCTTCAGTGCCTGCTTCTGCTTGCCCAGCGTGGTGGTGGCGGCGTTGTAGCTGCCACGCGGCGCCTGTTCCGCCTGGACCTTGATGGTTTCCAGCTGCGCGGTATCGCTGCTCTTGGCATCGTCGGCTAGCGCCAGGCCCGGTGCCAGGCTGACGGCCAGCACGCTGGCGAGCATTTTGTTCGGTCGTTTTTTCTGCGCGATGGCGGCAGAGGGGGTGAGATGCCGTTTCATTATTGTGGTGGTCCGTGTGCAAGGTTGAAGACAACACGCGTCCCGCACCACGGCCGGCGGGCCGTGGCGTCAGGGGTGGTACGCGTGGGGAAAATCAGTGAGCTGAAAATCAGTCGGCTTCGGTGACGAAGCCGATACGGCTGACGCCGGCGCTTTGCGCATCGGCGAGGGTGATGGCGACCAATTCGTAGCGCACCGTCTTGTCGGCGCGCAGGTGCAGCTCGACTTCAGGGTTGGCCGCAGCGGCCTCGGCAAAGCGGCTGCGCAACACGCCGGACTCCACCGGTGCGTCGTTCCAGAACATCTTGCCCTCGGCGTTGATCACCAGCCGGATCGCCTGCGGCTTGTCCTGGTGTTGCGCGGCACTGGCCTGCGGCAAGTCCAGCTTCACCGCATTGGTCAGCAGCGGCGCGGTGATGATGAACACCACCAGCAGTACCAGCATCACGTCGACCAGCGGCGTGGTGTTGATCTCGGCCATCGGCGCGTCGGCGCCCTTGTCAAAACTACCGAACGCCATCTTCACCTCCGCGGGTCAGCAGCTGCGCGTGCAGGTCGTGGGTGAAGTGGTCCAGGTCCTGGTTGATGACGCGGTTCAGGCGCACGAAGGTGTTGTAGGCCATCACCGCCGGGATGGCGGCGGCCAGGCCGGCGGCGGTCGCCACCAGTGCCTCGCCGATCGGACCGGCGACGGTGGCGATCGACACCTGACCCTGGGTACCGATGTTGACCAGCGCGTGATAGATGCCCCACACCGTGCCGAACAGGCCGATGAACGGTGCGGTGGAGCCGATGGTGGCGAGGAAGGTCATGCCGCCTTCCAGCTGCTGCTGTTCCTGCGCCAGGCGCTTGCGCAGCGCGCGGGTCAGGTATTCGTCGAGGCTGCAGCTCTGGCCCAGCGAGCTGGTGCTGTGCTGGCGGTACTGGCGCAGTGCGCCGAGGCCGTCCTGGGTCAGGCGCGCCACCGGTGCCTCGCTGTGCTGCAGTGCGGTTTCCACTTCCGTCCACGACGCGGCTGCCCACAGCGTGGCTTCCGAGGCGCGGTTGTCGCGCCGTACCTGCCACGCGCGCCAGCCGCGCAGCGCGATGAAGTACCAGGTGAGGATCGACATCGCGATCAGGATCAGGAATACCGACACCAGAATGGCGTCGCCCTGTTGGAAAGTCAGCATCAGGTTCATGGTTTAGGCTTTGCTCAGATCAAATTCAATAAAAAAGCTGTGGGGGTACTGTATTGGAACGTTACCGCGCGTCGCCGGGCGGAAGCGCCAGTTGCGCACCGCCTGCAGCGCGGCGCGGTCGAGGCGCGGGAAGCCGCTGGAACTGGAAAGGCTGACATCAATGGCGCGTCCTTCGGTAGTGACGACCACGCGCAAACCGACGCGACCGGATTCGCCCAGCTCGATCGACAGCGGCGGATACACCGGGCGTGGATTGTCCAGATGTCCGCCTGCATGGGTCGGCGGCACTACCGGTGCCGGTGGGACCGGTGGTGAGGTTTCGCTATGACTGGTGGCAGGGCTGGCTACCGCGGTCTCTGCGACGGCCGGAGCCTTGCTGGTGACGGCCTCGGCGCGGGTGTCGGTGGTGATCGCCTTTGGCGACGGCTTGACGGGCGCCGGTAGCGGCCGCGGTGCCGGCGCCGCCTTGCGCGGCTTGGCGGTCGCGGTTTTGGCCGGTGCGGGCGGCAGCGGTCGGACGTCCGGGGCCGGCGTCGGAATGGTCACCATCTCCATTGGCAGCGGCTGTGGCGGCTGCGCTGGTGGCGCGGCGTGGCTCATCGACAGCAGCAAGCCGACGTGGCCGGCGGTGATGGCGGCCAGCATGGTGTAGCGTGAAAACGAGGATTCCATTGCAAATCATCTTGATAGTAATTCCTATTTATATTATCGATGACGTGGCAACGGGTCAACTTCGGCGTGGCAATGGAGATGGTTTGGCGCTGGTGGCGGGCGGGGCTTGGCGCTTGATTAATGCGCCGCTGGCTACATATTGAAAAGGACGATCGACATCCCGTGGTCGCATTTTCAGTGGGGCAGTGAATGCAGCAGTTTGACGGAACTACCATCGTATCGGTGCGCCGTGGCCAGCGCGTGGCGCTGGGCGGCGACGGCCAGGTAACCCTCGGCAATATCGTGATCAAGTCCACCGCGCGCAAGGTGCGCCGCCTGTATCACGACAAAGTGCTGGCCGGCTTCGCCGGTGGCACTGCCGACGCCTTCACCCTGTTCGAACGCTTCGAGGCCAAGCTGGAAAAACACCAGGGCCATCTGGTGCGCTCGGCGGTGGAGCTGGCCAAGGATTGGCGCACCGACCGCATGTTGCGCCGGCTGGAGGCGATGCTGATCGTCGCCGACAGCGAATCGACGCTGATCATCACCGGCAACGGCGACGTGCTGGAGCCGGAGCAGGGCATCGCCGCCATCGGTTCCGGCGGTGCCTTCGCCCAGTCCGCGGCGCGGGCACTATTCGAGAACACCGATCTCGATCCGGAAGTGGTGGTCAAGAAATCGCTGGAGATCGCCGGCGACATCTGCATCTATACCAATCACAACCACCTGATCGAAACCCTGGGCTGAGTTGCGGCCAACCTTTACTGCGGATATCTCCATGACCACCATGACGCCACAGGAAATCGTCCACGAGCTGGACAAGCACATCATCGGCCAGCAGGCCGCCAAGCGCGCCGTCGCCATCGCCCTGCGCAACCGCTGGCGCCGCCAGCAGGTGGCCGAGCCGCTGAAGAGTGAGATCACCCCCAAGAACATCCTGATGATCGGGCCGACCGGGGTCGGCAAGACCGAGATTGCCCGCCGCCTGGCGCGGCTGTCCAACGCACCGTTCATCAAAGTGGAAGCCACCAAGTTCACCGAGGTCGGTTACGTTGGCCGCGACGTCGACACCATCATCCGTGACCTGGTGGAAGTGGCGCTGAAGGAAGCGCGCGATGCCGCCATCGTGCGCCACCGCCACCGCGCCGAAGACGGCGCCGAAGAGCGTATCCTCGACGTGCTGCTGCCACGGCCGCGTCCGGCCGCCGGCTTCTTTACCGAAGAGACCGCCGCCGACAAACCGGAAGACGGCGCCACCCGCCAGAAATTCCGCAAGAAGCTGCGCGAAGGCGCGCTCGACGACAAGGAAATCGAGATCGAGCTGGCCGAGGCGCCGGCCCGGATGGAGATCTTGAGCCCGCCGGGGATGGAGGATTTCTCCAGCCAGCTGCAGGGCCTGTTCCAGGGCCTCAATGCCGGCAAGAAGAAGACGCGCAAGCTGACCATCGCCGAAGCCTACAAGCTGCTGATCGACGAAGAGGCGGCCAAGCTGGTCAACGACGAGGAGATCAAGGCCGAGGCGCTGCGCAATGTGGAGCAGAACGGCATCGTGTTCCTCGACGAGATCGACAAGGTCACCAGCCGCGCCGAAGGCAACAACGCCGACATCTCGCGCGCCGGGGTACAGCGCGACCTGCTGCCGCTGGTGGAGGGCACCACCGTCACCACCAAGTACGGCATGATCAAGACCGACCACATCCTGTTCGTCGCCTCCGGCGCTTTCCATCTGTCGAAGCCGTCGGACCTGATTCCGGAGCTGCAGGGCCGCTTCCCTATCCGCGTCGAGTTGGACTCGCTGTCGGTCGACGACTTCAAGGCCATCCTCACCAACACCGACGCCTGCCTCACCCGCCAGTACCAGGCGCTGCTGGCCACCGAAGGCATCGAGCTGGTGTTTGCCGACAGCGGCATCCAGCGGCTGGCCGAGATCGCGTGGCAGGTGAACGAGAAAACCGAGAACATCGGCGCTCGTCGTCTCTATACAGTGATGGAGAAGCTGCTGGAGAGCATCGCCTTTGATGGCAAGGCCGGCCGCTTCGAGCTGGATGCCGGCTACGTCGACAGCAAGCTCGACCTGCTGGCGCAGCGCGAGGACCTGGCGCGCTACGTACTGTAAGCCCAAGGTTGGCCGCAAGGCATTGCGGCCAACCTTTTCCGAGTCAGCGGCCGCCGTCAGGCGGCCGTTAACGTTTCAAAAGCGGGTAAATATAAAAATCGGGCGTAAAAAGGCGGTATTTGAATATTTAGCAGGCGGGGCCGGGGGCTGACGGGCGGGTTGGCGGCGGGTTTTGCGGTAGCCTGCAAAATAGTTTAATCGGGTAATTGTTTGTAAATCAGTGGCTTGGTCTGCTTTTTTGTCAAAACACGTACTTTTCTGCAAAAAACCTGTTGACGCTGCCTCTGCGCTTAGCTATAGTTCGTCTCCTCAGCTGCAGACGCAAACGAAACAAGCGACGCAGCACTGCTCTTTAACAGAACGAATAACCGATAGGTGTAAGTGTCTGGCCAAGCCAAATACTTGCACTGCAATGATTCTTAGGAACGATGTTTCTTTGAACTTGCGTGCCAAAAAATT
>NZ_JAQQLA010000015.1 GCF_028548395.1 Vogesella indigofera
CTGAACAAGGCTGACCTGGTGGATGACGCTGAACTGCTGGAACTGGTTGAAATGGAAGTGCGTGACCTGCTGTCGTCCTACGACTTCCCAGGCGACGACACCCCGATCGTGACCGGCTCTGCCCGTCTGGCGCTGGAAGGCGATCAGTCCGAATACGGCGAACCAGCGATCTTCCGTCTGGCCGACGCACTGGATACCTACATTCCGACGCCAGAGCGCGCTGTTGACAAGCCGTTCCTGCTACCTATCGAAGACGTATTCTCCATCTCCGGCCGCGGTACCGTGGTGACCGGTCGTGTAGAGCGCGGTATCGTTAAAGTTGGTGAAGAACTGGAAATCGTTGGTCTGAAGAACACTGTCAAGACCACTTGCACCGGCGTGGAAATGTTCCGCAAGCTGCTGGACCAGGGTCAGGCTGGCGACAACGTAGGCGTGCTGCTGCGTGGTACCAAGCGTGAAGATGTTGAGCGTGGTCAGGTTCTGGTTAAGCCGGGTTCGATCAAGCCGCACACCACATTCACTGGTTCGGTGTACGTTCTGTCGAAAGAAGAAGGTGGTCGTCACACTCCATTCTTCGCTAACTACCGTCCGCAGTTCTACTTCCGTACGACTGACGTGACTGGTGCTGTTAGTCTGCCAGAAGGCGTGGAAATGGTTATGCCAGGCGACAACGTAGAAATCAAGGTTGAGCTGATTGCTCCGATCGCGATGGAAGAAGGTCTGCGTTTCGCCATCCGTGAAGGTGGTCGCACCGTTGGTGCTGGCGTTGTTGCCAAAATCATCGCTTGATAAATAGGTTTTAGGCCAGTAGCTCAATTGGTAGAGTATCGGTCTCCAAAACCGAGGGTTGGGGGTTCGAGACCCTCCTGGCCTGCCAATTAAGACTAACCGGCGCTTATGCGCCGGTTAGTCTTTTTGACGCATGTAAATGGTGGAAACGACAGATGGAAATGCAAGATAGACTGAAGCTGGTTGCGGCGATTCTGGTGTTGGTGGCAGGGGTGGTTGGTTTTTACCTGTTGCCGGCAGACCAGGGTGTGTTGCGCGCACTGCTTTTTGTAGTCTCGATTGCGATTGCGGCCGGCGTGGTCTGGTTGTCGTCGCCAGGCAAGCAGTTTGTGCTTTATGCGCAAGAGTCGCTTGTCGAGGCTAAAAAGGTGGTGTGGCCGACAAGAAAAGAAGCAACCCAGATGACGCTGATGGTTTTTGTCTTCGTGCTGGTGCTGTCCTTGTTCATGTGGCTGGTCGATTCCTCCCTGTCGTGGCTGTTCTACGACGTATTGCTTAATAGAGGTTAATCATGGCAAAGCGTTGGTATGTCGTGCACGCGTACTCCGGCTTCGAGAAGAGTGTGCAAAAGGCGCTGCGTGAGCGCATCGAGCGCGACGGTTTGCAGGATTTGTTTGGCCAGGTGCTGGTGCCGGTTGAAGAAGTGGTCGACATCAAGAATGGTCGTCGCTCCATTACCGAGCGCAAGTTCTTCCCTGGTTATGTGTTGGTCGAGATGGAAATGACCGATGAAACCTGGCATCTGGTGAAGAGTACGCCAAAGGTGACCGGTTTTGTCGGTGGTACCGCCAACCGTCCGGCGCCGATCTCGGTGAAAGAGGTCGAGTCCATCATGCAGCAGATGCAGGAAGGGGTAGAGAAGCCCAAGCCTAAGGTGCTGTTCGAGGTGGGTGAGCGCGTTCGCGTGAACGAAGGTCCATTCAATGACTTCAACGGCACGGTCGACGAAGTCAATTACGAGCGCAACAGGCTGCGCGTTTCGGTGCAGATTTTCGGTCGTGATACCCCGGTTGAACTCGAATTCAGCCAGGTCGAAAAACTTTAAGTTGTTGTTTTTTTGTGGGGCAGGTATAATCTTGCTCCTTTCACTTGGGGAGCGGTTAATCCGCGCTTAACCCATACACGGAGTCTACATCGTGGCAAAGAAAATCATCGGCTACATCAAGCTGCAAGTGCCAGCTGGTAAAGCCAACCCATCGCCTCCTATCGGTCCTGCGCTGGGTCAGCGCGGTCTGAACATCATGGAATTCTGCAAGGCGTTCAACGCCCAGACTCAAGGCGTCGAGCCAGGTCTGCCGATTCCGGTGGTGATCACTGCTTACGCAGACAAATCCTTCACCTTCGTGATGAAGACCCCTCCTGCTACCATCCTGCTGAAAAAAGCAGCTGGTATCCAGAAGGGCAGCGCCAAGGCTCACGCTGACAAAGTCGGCAAAGTGACCCGCGCACAACTGGAAGACATCGCCAAAGCCAAGCAGCCAGACCTGACTGCCGCTGACCTTGACGCTGCAGTTCGTACTATTGCTGGTTCCGCCCGCTCCATGGGTCTGGAAGTGGAGGGTGTGTAACATGGCAAAACTGTCCAAGCGCGTTCAAGCCCTGAAGGCTCAGGTTGATCGTAACAAGCTGTACGCCGTTGAAGAAGCCATCGCTCTGGTTAAGGGTGCTGCTACTGCAAAATTCGATGAGTCCATCGACGTTGCCGTGAATCTGGGCGTGGATCCACGTAAATCCGACCAGGTTGTGCGTGGTTCGGTTGTGCTGCCACGTGGTACCGGCAAGTCGGTACGCGTTGCCGTGTTTGCACAAGGTGCAAACGCTGAAGCAGCCAAGGCTGCCGGTGCAGAAGTGGTTGGTTTCGAAGACCTGGCTGAACAAGTCAAGGCCGGTAACCTGGACTTCGACGTTGTGATTGCTTCCCCGGATGCAATGCGCGTTGTCGGCCAACTGGGTCAGATCCTGGGTCCACGTGGCCTGATGCCTAACCCGAAGGTCGGTACTGTTACCCCTAACGTTGCCGAAGCCGTGAAAAACGCCAAGGCCGGTCAGGTTCAGTACCGTACCGACAAGGCTGGTATCATCCACGCCACTCTGGGTCGTGCTTCGTTCGAAGTGGAAGCCCTGCGCGAAAACTTTGTTGCTCTGGTTGACGCTTTGGTTAAAGCCAAGCCAGCTGCATCCAAAGGCGTATACCTGAAGAAAATTGCCGTATCCAGCACCATGGGTGTTGGTGTGCGCGTTGACACTGCAACTACTGGCGTTTAATCCGCTGGTCTAGCAGTTTCACAAAGGCTTTGGGCTGGCAGGCTTTGCCTGCCAGATTGTCAAAGACCGTAGGTGTCGCTTGACTTAATGCTCGCAAGAGTAGCCTACGCAGATGGTGAACCCTTAGAAGGCTTTCAACGTATTTGGCTCATGTAGCTCAGGGGTAGAGCACTCCCTTGGTAAGGGAGAGGTCGGCGGTTCAATTCCGCCCATGAGCACCATCCGTTTGTTATGTCTCCTGATTAGGTCGCCGCTGCAAAGCGAAGCAGAATATCCTGCTTCATTTCAGTCTAGGAGGTGGACCTTGAGTCTCAATATTGAAGATAAAAAGGCGGTTGTAGCTGCGGTATCTGCCCAACTGGCAGATGCACAGACACTCGTTATCGCTGAATATCGGGGCATCGAGGTTAGTAGCATGACCAAACTCCGCGCCAAGGCGCGTGAGAACGGCGTGTACCTGCGTGTTCTGAAGAACACTCTGGTACGTCGCGCCGTTGCTGGTACATCGTTCGAAGCACTGGCTGACCAAATGGTTGGCCCGCTGGTTTACGCTGTATCTGCTGATCCGGTAGCTGCTGCCAAGGTGCTGCAACAATTTGCCAAGGACGACAGCAAGATCGTTGTCAAGGCAGGTTCCTACAACGGCAAAGTACTGAGTGCTGCCGAAGTAGCCGAACTGGCTTCTATCCCGAGCCGCGAAGAGCTGCTGTCCAAGCTGCTCTACGTTATGCAGGCTCCGGTATCTGGTTTCGCTCGCGCTCTGGCCGCTCTGGCCGAGCAGAAGCAAGCCGAAGCCGCTTAATTTATTCGATTCATACCGTATTCAGGAGTTTTACAAATGGCTATCACCAAAGAAGATATCCTCGACGCAGTTGCTGGTCTGACTGTTATGGAACTGAACGACCTGGTTAAGGCGTTCGAAGAGAAGTTCGGCGTTTCCGCCGCTGCTGTTGCTGTTGCCGGTCCTGCTGGCGCTGGCGCTGCTGCTGCTGAAGAGCAAACCGAATTCGACGTGATCCTGACTGCTGCTGGCGAAAGCAAAGTTAACGTGATCAAGGTTGTTCGTGCGATCACCGGTCTGGGCCTGAAAGAAGCCAAAGACCTGGTAGACGGCGCTCCTAAGGCTGTTAAAGAAGGCGTGTCCAAAGCTGAAGCTGACGACGTTGCCAAGCAGCTGATCGAAGCTGGTGCCAAGGCTGAAGTAAAATAATCTTCCCTAGGGAAGATTAGTGAGGCTGGTGGAGAAATCCGCCAGCCTTGTTGCGCTTGTAATGCTCTAACAAGTCGCTAAAGGTCAGCATTCAAGTTTTGTGGCTGCTGACGTTTGGTTTCTTGCGCCACCCCCCACAATGGAGACTCTATGAGTTATTCGTTTACTGAGAAAAAACGTATTCGTAAAAGCTTTGCGAAGCGTAAAACCGTTCTCGACGTCCCATTCCTGTTGGCAACGCAGATTGATTCGTACACTGAGTTCCTCCAGTTGGGTGTGCCGTACGATCAGCGTAAGGATGCGGGCCTGCAGGCCGCATTCAAGTCGATTTTCCCGATCGTAAGTCACAACGGTTTTGCCCGCCTCGACTTTGTACACTATGTCCTGGGTGAGCCACCGTTTGACGTTCAGGAATGTCAGCTGCGCGGCATTACCTTTGCATCGCCCCTGCGTGCACGAATCCGTTTGACCATTCTCGATCGCGAATCTTCCAAGCCGGTGGTGAAGGAAGTGCGCGAGAACGAAGTCTACATGGGTGAAATCCCGCTGATGACCTCGAACGGCTCGTTCATCATCAACGGTACCGAGCGCGTCATCGTTTCCCAGTTGCACCGTTCGCCAGGCGTGTTTTTCGAGCACGATCGCGGCAAGACCCACTCTTCCGGCAAACTGCTGTTCTCCGCCCGCGTGATTCCTTACCGCGGCTCGTGGCTGGACTTCGAGTTCGACGCCAAGGATCAGCTGTTCTTCCGTATCGACCGCCGTCGCAAGATGCCGGTTTCGATCCTGCTCAAGGCACTGGGTTATACCAGCGAGCGCATCCTGTCCGAATTCTACAGCTGCGACACTTTCTTCCTGACCAAGAACGGCGTGTTCCAGAAAGTGGTTGCCGACCGTCTGAAGGGCGAAGTGGCCAAGCTGGACATCGTTGGCGAAGACGGCAAGCTGATCGTCGCCAAGGACAAGCGCATCACCGCCAAGCACATCCGTGACATCGCTGCGGCCAACCTTGACCGTATCGAAGTGCCGTTCGACGTGCTGGTCGGCAAGATCCTGGCCCGCAACGTGATCGCCCCGGAAACCGGCGAAGTGATCGCGCGCGCTAACGAAGAAATCACCGACGACCTGCTGGCCAAGATGGACATCCATGACGTCGCCGAAGTCGACGTGCTGTTCATCAACGACCTGGACCACGGCGGTTACATCGCGCACACCCTGCGCGGCGACGACATCGCCGACCAGCTGCAGGCGCGTGTGGCGATCTACCGCATGATGCGCCCGGGCGAGCCGCCAACAGAAGACGCTGTCGAGCAACTGTTCCAGCGCCTGTTCTTCAACGAGGACAGCTACGACCTGTCCCGTGTTGGCCGCATGAAGTTCAACACCCGCACTTACCAGTACAAGCTGGACGACAAGTCGCCGGAGTGGTTCAAGACCATGCTGTCCGACACCTTCGCCCATCGCCGCGACGTGATGGACGGCGTGCTGTCGAACGAGGACATCGTGTCGGTCATCGCCATCCTGGTCGAGCTGCGCAACGGCCGTGGCGAAGTGGACGATATCGATCATCTGGGTAACCGTCGTGTGCGTTCCGTCGGCGAACTGGCCGAGAACCAGTTCCGTGCCGGTCTGGTGCGTGTCGAGCGCGCGGTGAAGGAACGCCTGAATCAGGCTGAATCCGACAACCTGATGCCGCACGACCTGATCAATGCCAAGCCGGTATCGGCCGCGATCAAGGAATTTTTCGGCTCCAGCCAGCTGTCGCAGTTCATGGACCAGACCAACCCGCTGTCCGAAGTGACCCACAAGCGCCGTGTTTCGGCCCTGGGCCCGGGCGGTCTGACCCGCGAGCGCGCCGGCTTCGAAGTGCGTGACGTTCACCCGACCCACTACGGACGCGTGTGCCCGATCGAGACGCCGGAAGGTCCGAACATCGGTCTGATCAACTCGCTGTCGGTCTATGCCCGCACCAACGAGTACGGCTTCCTCGAGACGCCGTACCGCAAGGTGATCGACGGCAAGGTGACCAACGAGATCGACTACCTGTCGGCGATCGAAGAAGGTCGCTACATCATCGCCCAGGCCAACGCCGAGCTGGCGGATGACGGCAGCCTGATCGACGAGCTGGTGACCTGCCGTGAAAAAGGCGAAACCATCCTGTCGACACCGGATCGCGTGCAGTACATGGACGTGGCTACCGGTCAGGTGGTGTCGGTGGCGGCCTCGCTGATTCCGTTCCTGGAACATGACGATGCGAACCGTGCCTTGATGGGTGCCAACATGCAGCGTCAGGCGGTGCCTTGCCTGCGTCCGGAAAAATCCTTCGTTGGTACCGGTATCGAACGTGCGGTGGCTACCGACTCCGGCACCACCGTGGTGGCACGCCGTGGCGGCGTGGTGGATTACGTCGACGCGACCCGTGTTGTGGTGCGTGTCAATGACGAAGAAGCACTGGCCGGTGAAGTCGGTGTCGATATCTACAACCTGACCAAGTTCACCCGTTCCAACCAGAACACCAACATCAACCAGCGCCCGGTGGTCAGCGTCGGTGACGTGATTGCCCGCGGTGACGTGGTGGCCGACGGTGCCTCGACCGACATGGGCGAGCTGGCGCTGGGTCAGAACATGACCATCGCCTTCATGCCGTGGAACGGCTACAACTTCGAAGACTCGATCCTGATCTCGGAGAAGGTGGTTGCTGACGACCGCTACACTTCGATCCACATCGAAGAGCTGTCGGTGGTGGCACGTGATACCAAGCTGGGGCCGGAAGAAATCTCCCGCGATATCCCGAACCTGTCCGAGCGCATGTCCAACCGCCTCGACGACTCCGGCATCGTTTACATCGGCGCCGAAGTGACCGCCGGTGACGTGCTGGTCGGCAAGGTGACGCCGAAGGGCGAAACCCAGCTGACGCCGGAGGAGAAGCTGCTGCGCGCGATCTTCGGTGAAAAAGCGTCCGACGTGAAAGACACCTCGCTGCGCGTGCCGACCGGCATGGTCGGTACCGTGATCGACGTGCAGGTGTTCACCCGTGAAGGCATCGAGCGCGACAAGCGTGCCCAGTCCATCATCGATGCCGAACTGAAGCGCTATCGCCTCGACCTGAACGACCAGCTGCGCATTTTCGAAAACGATGCCTTCAGCCGTATCGAGCGCCTGATCCTGGGCAAGGTCGCCAACGGCGGTCCGAAGCGTCTGGCCAAGGGCACCGAGATCGACGTCGCCTACCTGGACGGCCTGCCGTCCAAGCACGAATGGTTCGACATCCGCATGGCCGATGAAGACATCGCCAAGCAGCTGGAACTGATCAAAGAAAGCCTGGCGCAGAAGCGTGAAGAATTCGACCTCAAGTTCGAAGACAAGAAGCGCAAGCTGACCCAGGGCGACGAACTGCCGCCTGGCGTGCAGAAGATGGTCAAGGTCTACATCGCGGTGAAACGCCGCCTGCAGGCTGGTGACAAGATGGCCGGTCGTCACGGTAACAAGGGTGTGGTATCGCGCATCCTGCCGGTGGAAGACATGCCGTACATGGCCGACGGCCGTCCGGTCGACATCGTGCTGAACCCGCTGGGCGTTCCGTCGCGGATGAACATCGGTCAGATTCTGGAAGTGCACCTCGGCTGGGCTGCCAAGGGTATCGGCGAGCGTATCGACCGCATGCTGAAGCAGCAGCAGGGCATCAGCGAGATGCGTGCCTACCTGGAACGCATCTACAACGATACCGGCAAGCAGGAATCGCTGGCGGAAATGTCGGATGACGAAATCCTGACCCTGGCGCAGAACCTGCGCAAGGGCATGCCGTTCGCGACGCCGGTGTTTGACGGTGCCAAAGAATCCGAAATCATGCACATGCTGCAGCTGGCGTACCCGGATGAAGACGAGCACACCGCGCATCTGGACTTCAACGGCAGCAAGACGCAGATGACGCTGTTCGATGGCCGCTCCGGCGAAGCCTTCGACCGCCGCGTGACGGTCGGTGTGATGCACTACCTGAAGCTGCATCACCTGGTTGACGACAAGATGCACGCCCGTTCCACCGGTCCGTACTCGCTGGTGACCCAGCAGCCGCTGGGTGGTAAGGCGCAGTTCGGTGGCCAGCGTTTCGGTGAGATGGAAGTCTGGGCGCTGGAAGCCTACGGCGCGGCTTACACGCTGCAGGAGATGCTGACCGTGAAGTCGGACGATGTCACCGGCCGTACCAAGATTTACGAAAACATCGTCAAGGGCGAACACAAGATCGACGCCGGCATGCCGGAATCCTTTAACGTACTCGTTAAAGAAATTCGCTCGCTGGGCCTGGATATCGACCTGGAACGTTATTAATTAGGCAAGGTTGCCTGCGGCCAACGTTGGCCGCAGGCTCCTCCTGAATGGAGACGCAATGAAAGCTCTGCTCGATCTCTTTAAGCAAGTTACGCAAGAAGAAGAGTTTGATGCGATTAAGATCGGCATCGCCTCCCCGGACAAGATCCGTTCCTGGTCGTTCGGTGAAGTCAAGAAACCGGAAACCATCAACTACCGGACATTCAAGCCGGAGCGTGATGGCCTGTTCTGCGCCCGTATTTTCGGGCCGGTAAAAGACTATGAATGCTTGTGCGGCAAGTACAAGCGTCTGAAACATCGCGGCGTGATCTGCGAGAAGTGTGGCGTTGAAGTCACCCTGTCCAAGGTGCGTCGTGAGCGCATGGGCCACATCGAACTGGCGTCGCCGGTTGCGCATATCTGGTTCCTGAAGTCGCTGCCATCCCGTCTGGGCATGGTGCTGGACATGACCCTGCGCGACATCGAACGCGTGCTGTACTTCGAAGCCTTCGTGGTGACCGAACCTGGTCTGACCAGCCTGCAGCCACGTCAGCTGCTGAGCGAGGAAGACTACCTCGACAAGCTGGACGAGTACGGCGAAGAATTCGTGGCGCTGATGGGGGCCGAAGCGGTACGCGAACTGCTCAAGCGCCTGGATCTGACTTCCGAAGTCGACACCCTGCGCAGCGAACTGTCGTCGACCTCGTCTGACACCAAGATCAAGAAGATCGCCAAGCGCCTGAAGGTGCTGGAAGCGTTCCAGCGTTCCGGCATGAAGCCGGAATGGATGATCATGGAAGTGTTGCCGGTGCTGCCGCCGGAACTGCGTCCGCTGGTGCCGCTGGATGGTGGCCGTTTCGCGACCTCTGACCTGAACGACCTGTACCGCCGCGTCATCAACCGTAACAACCGCCTGAAGCGTCTGCTGGAACTGCGCGCGCCGGACATCATCGTGCGCAACGAGAAGCGCATGCTGCAGGAATCGGTTGACTCGCTGCTGGACAACGGCCGTCGCGGCAAGGCGATGACCGGCGCCAACAAGCGTCCGCTGAAGTCGCTGGCCGACATGATCAAGGGCAAGGGCGGTCGTTTCCGTCAGAACTTGCTGGGTAAGCGCGTCGACTACTCCGGTCGTTCCGTGATTACCGTGGGCCCGACCCTGCGTCTGCACCAGTGCGGTCTGCCGAAGAAAATGGCGCTGGAACTGTTCAAGCCGTTCATCTTCCACAAGCTGGAAGTGCTGGGCCTGGCGTCCACCATCAAGGCGGCCAAGAAGCTGGTCGAGCAGGAAGTGCCGGAAGTGTGGGACATCCTGGAAGACGTGATCCGCGAACATCCGGTACTGCTGAACCGTGCACCAACGCTGCACCGTCTGGGTATCCAGGCGTTCGAACCGCTGCTGATCGAAGGCAAGGCCATCCAGCTGCATCCGCTGGTCTGCGCGGCATTCAACGCCGACTTCGACGGTGACCAGATGGCCGTACACGTGCCGCTGTCCATCGAAGCGCAGATGGAAGCCCGCACCCTGATGCTGGCTACCAACAACGTGCTGTCGCCAGCCAACGGCGAGCCGATCATCGTGCCGTCGCAGGATATCGTGCTGGGTCTGTACTACATGACCCGCGACAAGGTAAACGGCAAGAACGAAGGCATGGTCTTCGCCGACACCTCCGAAGTGCATCGTGCCTACGAGACACGTCAGGTAGAGCTGGCGACCCGTATCACCGTGCGCCTGAAGGAATGGGTCAAGGACGAGCAGGGCGAGTTCCAGCCGGTGATCAAGCGCTACGACACCACCGTTGGCCGCGCCATCCTGTCGGAAATCCTGCCGAAGGGCCTGCCGTTCGAGTACATCAACAAGGCGCTGAAGAAGAAGGAAATCTCGCGTCTGATCAACGGCTCGTTCCGTCGTTGCGGCATCCGCGACACCGTGATCTTCGCCGACCAGCTGATGTACACCGGTTTTGCCTACTCCACCCGTGGCGGCATCTCGATCTGCGTCGACGACATGCTGATCCCAGTGAAGAAGACCGAACTGCTGGGCGAAGCCAACAAGGAAGTCAAAGAGATCGAAGAGCAGTATCGTCAGGGTCTGGTGACCCAAGGCGAACGCTACAACAAGGTCGTCGATATCTGGGGTCGCACCGGCGACAAGATCGCCAAGGCGATGATGGACGGTCTGTCCACGCAGAAGGTGATCGACCGCGAAGGCAAGGAAGTCGATCAGGAATCGTTCAACTCGATTTACATGATGGCCGACTCCGGTGCCCGTGGTTCCGCGGCACAGATCAAGCAGCTGGCCGGTATGCGTGGCCTGATGGCGAAACCGGACGGTTCGATTATCGAAACGCCGATTACCGCCAACTTCCGCGAAGGCCTGACCGTTCTGCAGTACTTCATTTCGACGCACGGTGCCCGTAAGGGTCTGGCCGATACCGCACTGAAGACCGCCAACTCCGGTTACCTGACCCGTCGTCTGGTCGACGTGACTCAGGATCTGGTGGTGATCGAGGACGATTGCGGCACCAGCAACGGTTTCGCAATGAAGGCTGTGGTACAGGGCGGTGACGTGATCGAACCGCTGCGCGATCGTATCTTGGGTCGTGTCACCGCGACTGACGTGGTTGACCCGTCCAGCAACGAGACCGTTATCGAAGCCGGCACCCTGCTGGATGAAAGCCTGATCGAGCTGATCGACAGTCTGGGTATCGACGAAGTCAAGGTGCGTACCGCCATCACTTGCGACACCCGCTACGGCCTGTGCGCACAGTGTTACGGCCGTGATCTGGCACGAGGCAAGCGCGTCAATGCCGGTGAAGCTGTCGGTGTGATCGCTGCGCAGTCGATTGGTGAGCCGGGTACCCAGCTGACCATGCGTACCTTCCACATCGGTGGTGCGGCGTCGCGAAATGCCGCTGCCAGCCAGGTTGAAGGTAAGTCCAACGGTACCGTGCGCTTCAATAGCCAGATGCGTTACGTGGCCAACAGCAAGGGCGAGCTGATCGTGATCACTCGTTCCGGCGAAGTGGTGATCCATGACGACGTTGGCCGCGAGCGCGAGCGTCACAAGGTGCCGTACGGCGCGACCCTGATGGTGACCGACGGTCTGACCATCAAGGCCGGTGCAGTACTGGCAACATGGGACCCGCACACCCGTCCGATCATCACCGAGTACGCTGGTCGCGTGAAGTTCGAGAACGTGGAAGAGGGCGCCACCGTTGCCAAGCAGACCGACGAAGTCACCGGTCTGTCCACGCTGGTGGTGATCGACTCCAAGCGTCGCGCCACGGCCCAGTCGAAGATGCTGCGTCCGCTGGTAAAACTGCTGGACGACAATGGTAATGAAGTGAAACTGGCCGGTTCCGATGCCTCGGTATCGATTACCTTCCAGGTTGGCGCGATCATTACCGTGCGTGATGGCCAGGAAGTGGGCAAGGGTGAAGTGCTGGCACGTATTCCACAGGAATCGTCCAAGACCCGTGACATTACCGGTGGTCTGCCGCGTGTGGCCGAACTGTTCGAAGCCCGTTCGCCGAAAGATGCCGGCATGCTGGCCGAGGTGACCGGTACCGTTTCCTTCGGTAAGGACACCAAGGGCAAGCAGCGCCTGATCATCACCGATCTGGACGGCTACGCACACGAAAGCCTGATTCCGAAAGACAAGCACGTACTGGTGCACGACGGTCAAGTCGTGAACCGCGGTGAAGTGATTGTCGACGGTCCGGTGGATCCGCACGACATCCTGCGTCTGCAGGGTATCGAGGCGCTGGCACGCTACATCAGCCAGGAAGTGCAGGAGGTTTACCGTCTGCAGGGCGTGAAGATTAACGACAAGCACATCGAGGTGATCGTTCGCCAGATGCTGCGTCGCGTGATCATCACTGACAACGGCGATACCGACTTCATCATCGGCGAGCAGGTTGAGCGTGCCGAAGTGCTGGAAACCAACGACAACATGATTGCCGAAGGCAAGATGCCGGCCCAGTACGACAACGTACTGCTGGGTATCACCAAGGCATCGCTGTCGACGGATTCCTTCATCTCCGCGGCCTCGTTCCAGGAAACCACGCGCGTGCTGACCGAAGCTGCGATCATGGGCAAGAAGGATGATCTGCGCGGCCTGAAGGAAAACGTGATCGTTGGTCGCCTGATCCCGGCCGGTACCGGTCTGGCTTACCATCGCAACCGTCGTCGCCTGAGCGAGAACGGTGATGCGACGACCGAATCGTCGGCACTCGAATCCGAGATCGAAGTTAGCGACAACCAGCTGTAATTAGCCGGTTTTGCAAAAAACGCTGCACATTCAATGGTTAACATTGGGTGTGCAGCGTTATTTTATTGACGCTGGCAGTTGACCAAAATATAATCCACGATCTTCTCGGTGGTATGGTGCCGCCGAAAGATTCAATTAGGAACTGATAGTAATGCCAACCATTAACCAACTCGTTCGTAAAGGCCGTGCCCCGGTTGTTTCGAAGAGCAAGGTGCCAGCACTGGAGGCCTGCCCGCAGAAACGTGGCGTGTGCACCCGTGTTTACACTACTACCCCTAAGAAGCCGAACTCCGCTCTGCGTAAAGTGTGCAAGGTTCGTCTGACCAACGGTTTCGAAGTGATTTCGTACATCGGCGGTGAAGGCCACAACCTGCAAGAACACTCGGTCGTGCTGATCCGTGGCGGTCGTGTAAAAGACTTGCCAGGTGTGCGTTACCACACCGTTCGCGGCTCCCTGGACACTGCCGGCGTGAAAGACCGTAAGCAGGCTCGTTCCAAGTACGGTGCCAAGCGTCCTAAGTAATTGTTACTTGGGTCGTCAGCGGCAGCATTTGCTGTCGAGTAAGTGGCTGCTCCATTGAGTAGTCGCGAGCATGAAGCTCAACTGAATAGATTGAAGGAATTGAAATGCCAAGACGCAGAGAAGTCCCGAAGCGCGATGTCCTGCCGGATCCGAAGTTTGGTAGCCAGGATCTGTCCAAGTTCATGAACGTTGTGATGATCGACGGCAAGAAGTCTGTTGCCGAGCGCATCATTTACGGCGCCCTCGAGCAAATCGAGAAGAAGAGCGGCAAGAACGCTCTTGAAGTATTCAATACTGCACTGACTAACGCTAAGCCGGTTGTTGAAGTTAAGAGCCGTCGCGTTGGTGGTGCAAACTATCAAGTTCCTGTTGAAGTACGTCCATCCCGTCGTATGGCTCTGGCCATGCGCTGGTTGCGCGATGCTGCACGCAAGCGTGGCGAAAAGTCCATGGACCTGCGTCTGGCCGGCGAGCTGATGGATGCGGCTGAAGGCCGCGGCGGCGCCATGAAGAAGCGCGATGAAGTGCATCGTATGGCTGAAGCCAACAAAGCATTCTCCCACTTCCGCTTCTAATAATCATCCTGCGAAAGGATTCTGGCCGTGGCTAGAAAAACTCCTATTGAACGGTACCGTAACATCGGTATCTCTGCGCATATTGATGCGGGTAAAACCACCACTACAGAACGTATTCTGTTCTATACCGGTGTGAACCACAAAATCGGTGAAGTGCATGATGGCGCCGCCACCATGGACTGGATGGAGCAGGAGCAGGAACGCGGTATCACCATTACCTCGGCTGCCACCACCACCTACTGGAAGGGCATGGCTCTCCAGTTCCCCGAGCACCACTTCAACATCATTGATACCCCGGGCCACGTGGACTTTACCATTGAGGTAGAGCGTTCCATGCGTGTGCTGGACGGTGCGGTGATGGTTTACTGCGCCGTGGGTGGCGTACAGCCTCAGTCCGAGACTGTATGGCGCCAGGCCAACAAGTACAAAGTGCCACGCATTGCCTTCGTGAACAAGATGGACCGTCAGGGTGCCAACTTCTTCCGTGCCGTAGAACAGGTTAAGACCCGTCTGCGTGGCAATCCGGTGCCTATCGTGGTGCCTATCGGTGCCGAAGAAGGCTTTACCGGTGTGGTTGATCTGCTGAAGATGAAAGCCATCATCTGGGACGAAGCCTCCCAGGGTATGAAGTTCGAATACGGCGACATCCCGGCTGATCTGGTAGCGGTTGCTGAAGAGTGGCGCGAGAAGATGGTTGAAGCGGCGGCGGAAGTCGACGAAGACACCATGAACAAGTACCTCGAAGGCGAAGCACTGACCGAAGAAGAAATCGTTCACGGTCTGCGTCAGCGTACCCTGCGTTGCGAAATCCAGCCGATGCTGTGCGGCTCCGCGTTCAAGAACAAGGGTGTTCAGCGCATGCTGGATGCAGTTGTTGAACTGCTGCCTAGCCCGCTGGACGTGCCGCCGGTTCCGGGTGAACTGGACGACGGTACCCCGACGACTCGCGAAGCTTCCGACACTGCACCGTTCTCGGCGCTGGCATTCAAGCTGATGAACGACCCGTACGTTGGTCAGCTGACGTTCTTCCGTGTCTACTCCGGCGTGGTTAACTCCGGCGACACCGTTCTTAACTCGGTTAAGGGCAAGAAAGAGCGTATGGGCCGTATCGTGCAGATGCACGCTAACGACCGTAAGGAAATTACCGAAGTTCGTGCCGGCGACATCGCTGCCGGTATCGGCCTGAAGGAAGTGACCACCGGTGAAACCCTGTGTGCTACCGATGCACCGCTGATTCTGGAACGCATGGAGTTCCCGGAGCCAGTAATCCACGTTGCCGTTGAGCCAAAAACCAAGGCTGACCAAGAGAAGATGGGTGTTGCCCTGAACCGCTTGGCCAAGGAAGATCCTTCGTTCCGTGTTCGCACCGACGAAGAATCCGGCCAGACTATCATTTCCGGTATGGGTGAACTGCACCTGGAAATTCTGGTTGACCGCATGAAGCGCGAATTCGGTGTTGAAGCCAACGTCGGCGCGCCTCAGGTTGCCTACCGTGAAACTATCACCAAGACTGTGACTGAAGTTGACGGTAAGCACGTCAAGCAGTCCGGTGGTAAGGGTCAGTACGGTCACGCCCAGATCACTCTGGAGCCGTCTGGCGAAGGTAATGGCTACAAGTTCATCGACGAAATCAAGGGCGGTACAATTCCTCGCGAATTCATCCCTTCGGTTGACAAGGGTATTCAGAACACCCTGTCCAGCGGTATCTTGGCCGGCTTCCCGGTGGTTGACGTAACCGTACGTCTGACCTTCGGTTCCTACCATGATGTCGACTCGTCGCAGATCGCCTTTGAATTGGCCGGTTCCATCGCCTTCAAAGAAGCCATGCGTCGTGCTGGTCCTTGCATCCTCGAGCCGATGATGGCCGTGGAAGTGGAGACTCCGGAAGAGTACATGGGTGACGTGATGGGTGACCTGAACCGTCGTCGCGGTATCGTTCAGGGTATGGACGATGATGGTCTGGGTGGCAAGAAGATCAAGGCCGAAGTTCCGCTGGCCGAGATGTTCGGTTACTCCACTGACCTGCGTTCCGCAACCCAGGGTCGTGCAACCTACTCCATGGAGTTCAAGCACTACTCTGAAGCTCCTAAGCATGTTGCCGACGCTGTGATGACTGCTCGTAAGTAATTTGGCGCGCAAGGTTGGCCGCATGCGGCCAACCTTGTAACTGTTTGTTCTTTATTTTAGGAATTTTGCAAAATGGCAAAAGAAAAGTTTGCGCGGACCAAGCCGCACGTAAACGTTGGTACCATCGGTCACGTTGACCACGGTAAAACCACTCTGACTGCAGCGATCACCACTATTCTGTCGAAGAAATTCGGTGGCGAAGCGAAAGATTACTCGCAGATCGACAGCGCGCCAGAAGAAAAAGCACGTGGTATCACCAT
>NZ_JAQQLA010000016.1 GCF_028548395.1 Vogesella indigofera
GGGAAGGCGTGGGACCACCTCGCTATGGCCACCAGACATAAACTGTCACAAATCAAAGAAGCCTACGCTGAGTTTTGGTTATTTTCTCAGCCTGGTAGAAGATTTCGTATTCTGTATCGCGTTTCCGCTTGCGCTCTGCCATCCCGGCAAAGCCACTCAAATGATAGGATCAAGCCTCACGAGCAATTAGTATCGGTTAGCTTAACGCCTCACAGCGCTTCCACACCCGACCTATCAACGTCCTGGTCTCGAACGACTCTTCAGGGACCTCAAGGGCCCAGGGAAGTCTCATCTTCAGGCAAGTTTCCCGCTTAGATGCTTTCAGCGGTTATCTCTTCCGAACTTAGCTACCCGGCAATGCGACTGGCGTCACAACCGGTACACCAGAGGTTCGTCCACTCCGGTCCTCTCGTACTAGGAGCAGCCCCCGTCAAACTTCCAACGCCCACTGCAGATAGGGACCAAACTGTCTCACGACGTTTTGAACCCAGCTCACGTACCACTTTAAATGGCGAACAGCCATACCCTTGGGACCGGCTACAGCCCCAGGATGTGATGAGCCGACATCGAGGTGCCAAACTCCGCCGTCGATGTGAACTCTTGGGCGGAATCAGCCTGTTATCCCCGGAGTACCTTTTATCCGTTGAGCGATGGCCCTTCCATTCAGAACCACCGGATCACTATGTCCTGCTTTCGCACCTGCTCGACTTGTCGGTCTCGCAGTTAAGCTACCTTTTGCCATTGCACTATCAGCACGATTTCCGACCGTACCTAGGTAACCTTCGAACTCCTCCGTTACACTTTGGGAGGAGACCGCCCCAGTCAAACTGCCTACCATGCACTGTCCCCGATCCGGATCACGGACCAAGGTTAGAACCTCAAACACACCAGGGTGGTATTTCAAGGACGGCTCCATGAGAACTAGCGTTCCCACTTCATAGCCTCCCACCTATCCTACACAAGTCTGTTCAAAGTCCAATGCAAAGCTACAGTAAAGGTTCACGGGGTCTTTCCGTCTAGCAGCGGGTAGATTGCATCTTCACAAACATTTCAACTTCGCTGAGTCTCAGGAGGAGACAGTGTGGCCATCGTTACGCCATTCGTGCGGGTCGGAACTTACCCGACAAGGAATTTCGCTACCTTAGGACCGTTATAGTTACGGCCGCCGTTTACTGGGACTTCAGTCAAGAGCTTGCACCCCATCATTTAATCTTCCAGCACCGGGCAGGCGTCACTCCGTATACGTCCACTTTCGTGTTGGCACAGAGCTGTGTTTTTGATAAACAGTCGCAGCCACCTATTCTCTGCGACCTCTGCACGCTTCGTGAGCAAGTCACTACACACGCAGAGGCATACCTTCTCCCGAAGTTACGGTATCAATTTGCCGAGTTCCTTCTCCTGAGTTCTCTCAAGCGCCTTAGAATTCTCATCCTGCCCACCTGTGTCGGTTTGCGGTACGGTTCTTATGCAGCTGAAGCTTAGTGGCTTTTCCTGGAAGCGTGGTATCAGTCACTTCAGTTCCGTAGAACCTCGTTATCACCTCTCGACCTTAAGGTGCAGCGGATTTGCCTACCGCACCAGCCTACCGGCTTGAACCAACTATTCCAACAGTTGGCTGACCTAACCTTCTCCGTCCCCACATCGCACTGCATAAAAGTACGGGAATTTTAACCCGTTTCCCATCGACTACGCTTTTCAGCCTCGCCTTAGGGGCCGACTCACCCTACGCCGATGAACGTTGCGTAGGAAACCTTGGGCTTTCGGCGAGGGGGCTTTTCACCCCCTTTATCGCTACTCATGTCAGCATTCGCACTTCTGATATCTCCAGCAGGGTTTACACCACCACCTTCACAGACCTACAGAACGCTCCCCTACCACGGACACATTTGACTGTGCCCATCCGCAGCTTCGGTTATCAGTTTGAGCCCCGTTACATCTTCCGCGCAGGACGACTCGACCAGTGAGCTATTACGCTTTCTTTAAATGATGGCTGCTTCTAAGCCAACATCCTGGCTGTCTATGCCTTCCCACCTCGTTTACCACTTAACTGATCATTTGGGACCTTAGCTGGCGGTCTGGGTTGTTTCCCTCTTGACGATGGACGTTAGCACCCACCGTCTGTCTCCCATGCTTGCACTTTCCGGTATTCAGAGTTTGCCATGGTTTGGTAAATCGCAATGACCCCCTAGCCATAACAGTGCTTTACCCCCGGAAGTGATACATGAGGCACTACCTAAATAGTTTTCGGGGAGAACCAGCTATCTCCGAGTTTGTTTAGCCTTTCACCCCTATCCACAGCTCATCCCCTAGTTTTGCAACACTAGTGGGTTCGGACCTCCAGTGCGTGTTACCGCACCTTCATCCTGGCCATGGATAGATCACTCGGTTTCGGGTCTACACCCAGCGACTAAGACGCCCTATTCGGACTCGGTTTCCCTACGCCTCCCCTATTCGGTTAAGCTTGCCACTGAATGTAAGTCGCTGACCCATTATACAAAAGGTACGCAGTCACCCGTTTCCAGGCTCCCACTGTTTGTATGCATCCGGTTTCAGGTTCTATTTCACTCCCCTCCCGGGGTTCTTTTCGCCTTTCCCTCACGGTACTGGTTCACTATCGGTCGATCACGAGTATTTAGCCTTGGAGGATGGTCCCCCCATATTCAGACAGGATTTCGCGTGTCCCGCCCTACTTCTCGTACGCCTAGTTCTTGAAATGTCTTTTCGTGTACGGGGCTATCACCCACTACGGCAGGCCTTTCCAGGACCTTTCCACTAAAACAATCCATAACACGTACAGGCTCTTCCGCGTTCGCTCGCCACTACTTACGGAATCTCGGTTGATTTCTTTTCCTCGGGGTACTTAGATGTTTCAGTTCTCCCGGTTCGCTCTACCTGCCCTATATATTCAGGCAGGAGTACTCCTTGCGGAGTGGGTTTCCCCATTCGGATATCAGTGGATCAAAGCTTCATTGCCAGCTCCCCACTGCTTTTCGCAGGCTTGCACGTCCTTCATCGCCTGTGATCGCCAAGGCATCCACCAGATGCACTTATTCACTTGACCCTATCATTTCAGTTGCCTTACTTTGATAACATCGAGTTTGCGTGACCTGTCTCTCGACAGGCCGCGATACAATCTTCTACCCAAGTCGACGATTTGTTATGACCAGAATTAACTGGCCACTTCATCTCGCCGCTTGTATTTCGGCTTCTTCAATTTGTTAAAGATCGGGCGTTTTACAACGCAAACAGAAATTCACAGGCTGTCGCCTATGCACTTTTGTTTGCATTGGATGGTGGAGGATGACGGGATCGAACCGACGACCCCCTGCTTGCAAAGCAGGTGCTCTCCCAACTGAGCTAATCCCCCAAAGGGTACACTGGTGGGTCTGGTTGGACTCGAACCAACGACCCCCGCGTTATCAACACGGTGCTCTAACCAGCTGAGCTACAAACCCAGTCTTGCTAC
>NZ_JAQQLA010000018.1 GCF_028548395.1 Vogesella indigofera
CCACTGTAGGTCGTCCAGCTGACGCCATTGTCGGTGCTGTACTGGAAGTTGCCGGAAGCGTAGTCCGCCGGGCTCAGCGCGGTGCCGTCGGCCAGGGTCAGCTGCAGCGTGCTGCCGGCCGCAGCGCCGGTGACGTGCAGCGCAAAGGTGGCCGGCTCGCCTTCCGGCACGGTGATGTCGCCGCTGGCGGTGTCGCTCTCGCCGAAGAAGATGGTGGGGATGTCGTCATCGACGATGGTGGCGGTGGCGCTGTCACCATAGCTGCTGCCGTTGCTGTTTAGCGTGGCACCGAGAGTGAAGGTTTCATTTGCCTCGTCGACACTATCCTCCACCGTGGTGGTACGGATCAGCAGATCGGTGTCGCCGGCAGCCAGCGCAATGGCGCCGCTGTAGGTCGTCCAGCTGACGCCATTGTCGGTGCTGTACTGGAAATTGCCGGAAGCGTAGTCCGCCGGACTCAGCGCCGTACCGTCGGCCAGGGTCAGCACCAGCGTGCTGCCGGCGGCGGCACTGGTGACGTGCAGCTCGAAAGTCGCCGGATCGCCTTCCGGCACCAGGATGTCGCCGCTGGCCATTTCGCTCGCGCCGAAGAAGATGGAAGGGATGTCGTCATCGACGATGGTGGCGGTGGCGCTGTCGCCATAGCTGCTGCCGTTGCTGTTCAGTGTGGCGCCGAGGGTGAAGGTTTCGTTCGGCTCGTCGACACTATCCTCCGCCGTGGTGGTACGGATCAGCAGATCGGTGTCGCCGGCGGCCAGCGCGATGGCGCCGCTGTAGGTCGTCCAGCTGACGCCATTGTCGGTGCTGTACTGGAAGTTGCCGGAAGCGTAGTCCGCCGGACTCAGCGCGGTGCCGTCGGCCAGGGTCAGCTGCAGCGTGCTGCCGGCCGCAGCGCCGGTGACGTGCAGCGCAAAGGTGGCCGGTTCGCCTTCCGGTACAGTGATGTCGCCGCTGGCAGT